>NZ_VRVD01001130.1:0-792 GCF_008040015.1 Methylobacterium sp. WL18
GGCCGAGCCGGGTGAGGTCGGGCGCGAGGTCCGGGCGCTTGCGGTACCACAGCACCAGGGCCGCCCCCTCGCGCTCGGCGATGCGCAGGTAGGCGGTCTCGTCCAGGAGATGGTGGTGATAGGCCAGCGCCTCCGGCTCGTAGAACAGGTGCATGCCGCGCCGGGCCAGCCGCTCGCCGAGTTCGATGTCCTCGTGCCAGGTCAGGCGCGGATCGAAGCCTCCCGCCTCTTCGAGCAGCCGTCGGTCGACGCTGACGTTGCAGGTCAGGAAGGCGTCCCAGCCGACTTCCACCCGGCCCGCGAGCGCGTCGTACGACGCGTCGTGGTGCAGGGCGGAGAACGGCGAGAACGGCAGGGCCGGGTCGATGGTCATGCGCCCGAGGATCGCGGTCTCGCGTCCGCCCCGCCTGGCATGGGCTGCGAGATGCGCGTCGACGAGGCTGGGAGCCGGGATCGTGTCGTCGTTGACGATCAAGAGGCGCTCGCCCCGGGCCGACGCGATCGCCCGGTTCCGGGCCGCGTTGGCGCCGGCATTCTCCTGGCGCAGGTGCACGACCGGGATGCGCCCGGTGGCGACCGCGTGGCTGATCACCGTGCCGGTGGCGTCGGCGGAGCCGTCGTCGCAGACGACGATCTCGAACGGCCGATCGGTGGTCTGCCGGTCGAAGGCCCGCAGGCACAGGCGCAGCGTGTCGGCGCGGTTGTAGGTCGGGATGATGACCGAGAGCACGGGGACGTCGCTCATGACGAAGCTTCCGGGATCGAGAGGGCAAGGGGATCGGTGGGCGGGGC
>NZ_VRVD01001131.1:0-790 GCF_008040015.1 Methylobacterium sp. WL18
GCCCGGCCGCGTCGGCGGCGAGTTCGGCCGCAGTCCGGTCGGCCCGGCCGACCAGGGTCAGGCGTACCTTGGGACGCGACAGGGCCTCGGCCTGCATGGGCGTGACGAAGATGTCGCCCTTGTGCCGCACCAGCATGCTCTCGGCCTTCACGAGGGACTGCGCCCAGGTCTGGTTCTGAGGTTTGCAGGAGCAGTTCGGGACGAATTCCTTGCGGAACTTGAACGCGTTGGCGAGGCTCGCATAGGCGCGGCTGCCCTTCACCGAGGCAGCGTGCTTCAGCGCCTCGTCGCCGTACGGCATGGAGTAGGCCTGCGCCTCGGTGCCGGGGCAGAGCGCCTGGCACATCTCGTCCGCGCCGCCGCGCCCCTCGGGCAGGTTGCGCATCGGGAAGAAGCCGCCATCGCAGGTGCGCACGCAGACCATCTGCGGGCCGCCCTTGGCGTAGCTCTCGCCGCTCGCCGCATAGGTTTCCCGGGCCGGACAGTTGGCGGCGACCAGGCCCTGCAGCTCGCGCTTGCGGGCGCCGCTGTCGTCGAACACAGCGCCGCCATAGGTGGCCTTGAGCGCGCGGATGCGCTGCTCGACGGCGCCGCACTGGGGCGGGCGCGTGTCGAAGAACAGGAACTTGCCGCCCTCGCAGTTCAGGCCGCGGAAATAGGCTTCCAGCCGCCCGATCTCGTCGTTGAGCGCCCGCGTGGTGCTGGCCCCCGTCTGGACGGAGGCGAGTTCCGCCCGGTAACGCCGGCAGGTGGGCGAGGGCAGTTGCGGCGTGCCGGACCGCGGCTCGCC
>NZ_VRVD01001132.1:0-786 GCF_008040015.1 Methylobacterium sp. WL18
GCGGCCGGGACGCCGCGCCCGCTGCCGGGCCGCATCGATCCGCGCCCCGTCCTCGGCGGCTTGGCGCTCGCCCTCGTGCTCGGCACTCTGCTTGCGGCACCGCTGCGCAGCCTTCTGCGCCGCGCCGCCGCGTCCCTCTCCACCACCAACCTCACGCGTTTCCGGAAAGCCTGACCATGCGTCGCGTCCTCGCCACCCTCGCCATCCTGTTCGCTGCCGGCACGGCCTCGGCTCACGGCCCGACACCCCAGAAGGTCGATCAGACCATCACGATCCGGGCGGATCCGGACGCGGTCTGGAAGGTGGTTGGGCCGTTCGGCGGCATCGGCGCCTGGCATCCGGACGTGGCCAAGGTCGAGGCCACCGGGGGCGACGGTTCGGGCGCCATCCGCAAGGTCACGCTGAAGCGCGGCGGCACCCTGGTCGAGGGCCTCGACGAGTGGAAGGGAGCCGAGCGCACCTATTCCTACCGCATGTCCGATCCCGATCTCGACGCGCTGCCGGTCTCGTCCTACTCGGCGACCGTCACGGTGACGCCGGAGGGCGATGGCGCCAAGGTCGAGTGGATGGGCCGGTTCTACCGGGGCGATACCGGCAACGAGCCGCCCGAGAATCTGAGCGATGCCGCCGGCAAGGAGGCGATGAACCGCTACTTTGCCGAGGGGCTCAAGGGCCTGAAGGCGAAGCTGGAGAGCGGGCCGCAGCGATGAGGCCGGTGCGGCGCCTGATCCTGCTCGCGGGCCTGTCCCTCGCCGCCGGGCCGGCGGCGGCGGACTCGGTCTGGGT
>NZ_VRVD01001133.1:0-786 GCF_008040015.1 Methylobacterium sp. WL18
CCGTCGCGATCGCCGACGGCGGCCGCCTCGTCGCCGGCCGCGTCGCCAATGCCGGCCTGCTCACCATCGCGGCCCAGGGCAGCGTCGTCGATGACCTCCTCAACACCGGCCGCCTGGTCAACGCCGGCGCCTACACCGCCGACGCGGTCAACGCCCCGGGCGGCACCCTGATCAACACCGGCACCTTCACCACCGTCTCGGCCCCGTTCGTCAACGCCGGCACCCTGGTCACCACCGGCAGCCTCACCGGCGGCCTCACCAACACCGGCGCCGTCCAGGCCGCCGGCGTGCTCGCCGGGCCGGTGAGCAACGCCCCGAGTGGCGTCATCGCGCTGACCGGCCCCACCACCGGCATCACCCGGCTCGCCAACGACGGCGCGTTCGACCTCGGCGGCACCGCGCTCACCGTCGGCTCGCTCACCGGCACCACCGCCACCGCCACGCTGGGCAACGGCCGGCTCACGGTCGGCACCGACGGCAGCGCGTCCGACTATGCCGGGCAGATCGTCGACGGCGCCAGCCCGACCAGCCTGACCAAGGTCGGCGCCGGCACCCTGACCCTGTCCGGGCTCAACACCTTCTCCGGGCCGATCAGCATCCTCGGCGGCGACCTCGCGGTCACCGGCGCCCTGCCCAACGCCGCGCTCACGTTCGGTTCCGGCAGCCGGCTCACCGGCGACGGCTGGTTCGGCACCGTGAGCCTCGGCGCCGGCAGCGTGCTCAGCCCCGGCGCCGCCCCGGGCGCACTCGGCCTGATCCGCGTCGCCGGCAGCCTCACCCTGGCGC
>NZ_VRVD01001134.1:0-785 GCF_008040015.1 Methylobacterium sp. WL18
CCGTCGCGGTGGCCGGGGAGGGCGAGCGCCCAGCCGACCTACCCGAGGCGGTGGCGTGGATCGCAGTTCCGGATGCCCGCCGGGCCTTGGCCCTCGCCGCAGCCCGGCTCGCCGGAGCGCAGCCCGGGGCCGTGGTCGCGGTCACCGGCACGGCTGGAAAAAGCTCGGTCGCCGATTTCGTGCGCCAGATCCTGGCCCGGCTCGGTCGTGACGCCGCGAGCCTCGGCACCGTCGGGATCGTCACCAACCGTGGCGCCGAATACGGCTCGCTCACGACTCCCGACCCGGTGACGCTGCACCAGACCCTGGCGCGCCTCGCCCGGGAGGGCGTGACCGAGCTCGCCATGGAGGCGTCCTCCCACGGGATCGAGCAGCGCCGCCTCGACGGCGTGCGTCTCGTGGCAGCCGGCTTCACCAATCTCGGCCGCGACCACCTCGATTACCACGCTAGCATCGAGGAATACCTCGCGGCCAAGCTGCGCCTGTTCACGGAGTTGCTGCCCGCAGGCTGCCCGGCGATCGTCAACATCGACGGCGCCTATGCCGACCGGGTGATCGCGGCGGCAGAGGGCGCCGGGCGGCCGGTCCGCACGGTCGGACGGTCGGGCACGGACATCCGCCTCGTCTCAGCGAGGACCGAGGGCTTCGCCCAGGCCGTCACGCTCCTGCATGGAAACGTGACGCGCACGGTGCGTCTTCCCCTCGTCGGCGACTTCCAGGTCGAGAACGCCCTGGTGGCGGCCGGCCTGGCGCTCGCGACCCCGGCCGGCGCCGCAGATCCGGGC
>NZ_VRVD01001135.1:0-782 GCF_008040015.1 Methylobacterium sp. WL18
GCGCTGGACGCCGCCCGGTCCGCCCCGGCCCCGGAGGCGCAGGACGGGCTCTACCTCTACGCCCCGGACCCCGAGGGGACGGGCCAGAGCTGGCGGGTGCGGATGTTCGCGCCGCATCTCGGCATCGCGGAGGATCCCGCCACCGGCTCGGCGGCCGCCGCCTTCGCGGGGGTGCTGATGCAGTTCGAGACCCTGGGCGAGGGCACCCACGACGTGGCGATCCGCCAGGGCGAGGCCATGGGCCGGCCGAGCGCCATCGCGCTCCAGCTCACGATCGCGGCCGGCGCCCTGCGCTCGGTGGAGATCGGCGGCTCGGCCGTGATCGTGTCGGACGGTACCTTGCGTGTCTGACGGCTTCCGGATCACCCGGCTCGCCGGGGTCACGGCGCGACTCGTCGCGCATGACTGGCCGTTCGCCCGGGACCACGAGGCGGCGATCGCCGAACACTGGCGGGCGCGGCGCGCCCGCAGCCCCGGGATGTTCGACGGCACCGTGCTGCTCGCCCGCGCCTGGTCGGTCGAGGCCGGGATCGCCCGGGTCGACCTGTTTGCCGCCCGCTATTCCAGCTTCATCGCCTACCGGGACCGGGGCCGCCCGGAAGCCGGCGTGGTCAACGCCTTCGCGGCGATCGTGCCCTGGAGCCGGGACGGCGCGGTGCTGCTCGGCGCGATGGGCGCCCACACGGCCAATGCCGGCCAGCTCTACTTCCCGTGCGGCACGCCCGACCTCGACGACGTGCGGGGCGAGACCGTCGACCTCGCCGGCAGCGCCGCCCGGGAAC
>NZ_VRVD01001136.1:0-782 GCF_008040015.1 Methylobacterium sp. WL18
GCGCGCGTCCTGGCCGGCCTGCCCGCGCGGGCGTCCGGTTCGCCCTCACGCGTCATCTGAACGGGATTCCCCGGACGCCGCCGCGCGGCGCGCCGCGGTCCCGGCCGAGCAGGCTCCCATGCGTCTCCTCATTTCCCTTTTCCTTCTGGCCGCCGGCATCGTGGTCGGCGCCGCCGTTCCGGGCGTGTCCGGGTTCGTCCGGGACAGCCTCGCGGCGGTCGGCTTGACCCGGACCGCCGGTCATCCCGGGCCCGAGCCGGTCGGGCACGATCACGATCATGGCCCGACGCAGGCCGCCGTGCCCGAAGGGCGAGGCCACCAGGACGAAGGGCATCCGGACCACGCGCACGCCGAGGCGGGGGTGATCCGGATGCGGCCCGAGCAGGTGGCGGCGCAGGGCATCGCGGTCGCGCCGGTCACCGGCGGGACGCTGGCCCGCCACCTCCTCGTCCCCGGCACCATCACCCCCGACACCGACCGGATCGCCCGGGTCCCCGCCCGGGTGGTCGGGACCGTCGCGGAGATGCGCAAGCGCCTGGGCGACGCCGTCCAGAAGGACGAGGTCGTGGCCGTGCTCGACAGCCGGGAGGTCGCCGACGCCAAGAGCGAGTACCTGACCGCGCTCGTCCAGGTCGAACTCCAGACGATCAACTTCGAGCGTCAGCAGACGCTGCTGGCCTCGCGCTCGGCCTCGGAATCGGCGTTCCAGAGCGCCCGCGCGGCGTTCCTCGAGACCCGGCTGCGGGCCGACCTGGCGCGCCAGAAGCTGTCGGCGCTGGGGC
>NZ_VRVD01001137.1:0-781 GCF_008040015.1 Methylobacterium sp. WL18
GTTCAGGCCGCCGTCCGGGCCCTGCTGCGGGACTGGGCCGCGGGCGGCCGCATCGATCCAGAAGCCCTGCCGCCGGCCTGAACCCGCCCTATCATTCGCGGCACGGCGGCAGGCACGCGGCCTGCCTCGCGGTGAGCCCGCTCAGGAAAAGGCTACGCGTCGATGTTCGAATTTCCGGTTCTGATCGGTGACATCGGTGGCACGAATGCCCGCTTCGGCCTGATCGCCGAGACGGGCGCCGAGCCCCAGCTCCTGTCGCACGAGGCGACCGCCGACCATCCGGACCCGTCCCACGCCATCAAGGCGGCGTTGGCCAAGGGCGGGAATGCCGGGCCCGCGCCGCGCTCGACGATCCTGGCGATCGCCGGTCGGATCGACGGTCCGGAGGTCCAACTCACCAACGCCCACTGGAAGATTGCCGGCGAGCGCATCGCGAAGGATTTCGGGCTCTCCTCGGCGGTGGTTGTGAACGATTACGTGCCGGTCGCGGCCGGCGCCGCCGATATCGAGCCCCACGATCTTACGCCGGTCGGGCCTTGTCCGACGGTGCCGGGCGGCGCCCGGGTCGTGCTCGGACCGGGCACCGGTTTCGGGGCGGCGGCCCTGGTGCCCTACGCCGCCCATCTCGCGATCGTCTCCACCGAGGCCGGGCACACCGATATCGGCCCGGCGGACGATTTCGAGGAGAAGATCTGGCACGCGCTGGAGCGTGTCGAGGGACGCGTGACCGTCGAGGCGGTGCTGTCGGGCCCGGGCCTGGCGCGGCTGCACGCGGCGGTGG
>NZ_VRVD01001138.1:0-781 GCF_008040015.1 Methylobacterium sp. WL18
CCCGGCATCGCGCTCGCGACGCGCAGGGACGCCACCGCCACCGCGGCGAGCGGGAAGCTCACCGCCCACCAGGCGACCCGGAACGGGCAGGCCTGGACGAGGCGGGCGAGCTTGGGCAGCAGCACCGCCAGCAGGAACAGCGCGACGGCGTAGAGCGCCTGCGCGAACAGGTCGATCGTCCCGGTGGTCGCCACGTAGGTCGAGAACCCGACCGCGAACGGGGCGATCAGGATCAGCAGCGCCGGCTGCAGCGCCACCGGAAGCGGCGCCTCGAACAGCAGGCGCGACAGGATCAGGGTGAACAGCGGCACCGCGAAGAACAGGCCGACCGCCAGCCCGAACATCATGACCGCGTGCATCGGCGGCAGGCCCAGCCCCGGCAGGGCGAGCGGCACGTCGAGGAGGCCCACCACCGGGACGATCCAGGCCGGCGTCGCGTGCGCCGCCTGCTGGCGCTCGCTCAGCCACCGGGTCACGATCAGCCACGCGAACAGGGTCATGCCGACGGCGCCCAGCACCCACAGGACCTGCGCGACGAGGAGGTTCGCCCGCGCCAGCGGGATCGGCAGCAGGAGAAGGCTGATCAGGGGCGTCCCGAACAGGTTGCCGGCGATCGGATGGACAAACTCGGCGCGCACCGCCTGCGGGGCGATGGCGGCCTTCACGGCGTAGCCCGCCGCGATCGCCACGAAGGCGGCGAGCGCCGCGTAGCCCAGGACGTCGGCGATCCAGGCCGGCGCGGCGTAGCGGGCCTGAGCCAGGCTCCAGGCGACGCTGAGGC
>NZ_VRVD01001139.1:0-781 GCF_008040015.1 Methylobacterium sp. WL18
GGATCCTGAACCCGGGCCTCGCCGTCCGACATCAGCGGCGGCCGGCCGGGTCGCTCGACACCGCCTCGATCGCGGGCGCCGGCCGGTCCAGGATCCGCCGGCCGAACAGGCTCGCCACCAGTTCCACCAGCACCCGGGCGCTGCGGCCCCTTTCGTCGAGGAACGGGTTCAGCTCGACCACGTCGAGGGACCGCACCAGGCCGGAATCGTGCAGCATCTCCATGATCAGGTGCGCCTCGCGGAAGGTCGCGCCCCCCGGTACGGTGGTGCCGACGCCGGGCGCGATCGACGGGTCGAGGAAATCGACGTCGAGGCTGACATGGAGATGCGCGCCGTCCCGAGCCACGCGGTCGAGGA
Organism: Methylobacterium sp. WL18; assembly: GCF_008040015.1. Lineage (NCBI taxonomy): Bacteria > Pseudomonadati > Pseudomonadota > Alphaproteobacteria > Hyphomicrobiales > Methylobacteriaceae > Methylobacterium > Methylobacterium sp. WL18. Next base: position 358 of record NZ_VRVD01001139.1, read on the forward strand.
CGCGGCGCAGGGGCGCGACGACGCCGAACTCGTCGATGGTGCGCATGTCGGTGACGCCGACCCGCCGGGCCGTCACGAGGGCGCGCTCGCCGGCATCGATCGAGCGCAGGCCGAACAGGTGGACGTTGGCCGGCGGCAGCGGCGCCGGCACCGGCTCGGCGAACAGGCTCGGGAAGCCCGGCTCGCCGCACAGGGCAGCCAGCGGCATGCCGTGGACGTTGCCCGACGGCGAGGTCTCCGGTGTGTTGAAGTCGGCATGGGCGTCGAGCCAGAGCACGAAGAGCGGTCGGCCGTCCCGGGCGCAGTGGCGCATCGCACCGTCCACCGAGCCGAGCGACAGGCTGTGATCGCCTCCGGCGGCGAGCGGCAGGGAGCCCGCCCCCAGGGCGGCCTCCACCGACCGCGACAGGGCGCGGGTCCAGGC
>NZ_VRVD01000113.1:0-10387 GCF_008040015.1 Methylobacterium sp. WL18
CGCTGGCCAGTTCGACCGCGGCGCCATCATGTCGGCCGCCGCTTCCGCCGCCCGCGCCCATCAGGAGCGGTACGGCTGCACCTGGGCCGAGGCCATGTCGGTCTGCCTCACCGCCGCGTGGCGCGCCGCCAAGATGGCCCGCCACCTAGCTGCTCACTGATAGCATGAGTCCAGAAGCCGTTTTCGGGCCCTTGAGCGCCTGAAAGCCGAGATCGCCCAGACACTTGGGCGACTGAGTCGACCCCTCCCTTTCTGCCCACCGCCACGAGCCCCACCAGGAGCGCGAACGATGTCCTATGCCCGGATCCCGAATTTCAGCCAGCCCGTCCCGGTGCGCAGCACCAGCGCCCGCACAGGTCGTCGCCAGATCCCGCTGGATCGCCGCTACCGCACCCTGCCCGGCGAGACCCAGCCCGGCACGATTGAGGCCTGGGAGGCCGTCTGCCCGGTCCGCCCTGACACCGCCCACAGTCGGTCCCTGCGCTTCGTCGACACTGCCGGCGAGCTGCTGGCAGCCGCCTTCATCATCGGCGGCGGCATGGTGCTCACCGGCCTCGCCTCCCTGCTCTGACTCGCCCGCAATCTGCCGCGGGCCGGTTGCCCGCGGACCTCATCCGGAGATCCACGACATGACCCTGCGCACCTCCCTCAAGACCCTGACCCGCCGCGATGCCGAGCGCCCGAGCCTACGAGAGCGCGCTGCCGACCTGCAGGCCGATCTCTCACGCGTCGCACGGCCGTCCGCTGCCGAGCCCGCGTCATCCGGCTCAGTCGCAACGGGGGCGCACTCGGCCGCCGAGCCCGATCCTGCCCTTGCGGTCGTGACGGTGTTCCGGGCGAGCTGGAATGCATTGGGCGAGGTTTTGGACGCTGAAGTGCCCGACGAGCTGTCAGCGAAATTGGATGAGGCTCAGGGTGCCGCCTACCTGCGCTTGAAGGCCGTGCGCCCAACGACCCCCGAAGGTTACCGCGCCCTCGCCGAGGCTTGGGCCATCGTACTGAAGGGCGAACGCGGCGACGAGCCGGGCATGACGGCCAGCGACCATGCCGCGGACTCGCTGATCGCCGGGGCCAGCGCGTGCGTGCCTGATCAGCCGGTCGACTGGTACAACCCGCCGCCGGGCTTCATGGCCTCGCCCGCCCTTGAGCCATCCAATTTCGTCCCGGTCGCCGACGGTATCGCGCGGGATCTCGCCCGTCTCCGCGGGGCCGCGTGGGCCGAATTTCATCGCCGGGTAAATCCGGAGACCACGGCCGAGGATATCAGGCGCATCCGCAGGGAAGTTTACCTCGACACTCTGGCGCCGAGCCTCCCCAAGTCGGACATCGTCGACCAAGTCGATTTCGCCTCCACCAACATCAACGAGCTACGGGCCATCCACGAGAGGATGCGCGAGCTGTCGAGCGTTGCCTACGCCATGTCCTGCATGGAATGCTGCGCGGACAATGCAGCCGGCAGGCTGCTGCACTGGCTCGCGGACGAGCTGACCACCGTCGAGGGTAAAGCCGCCGCCGAGATGCAGAGCCGCCGGCCGGCCGCTTTCGAGGCCCGGCGGATCCGACTCGGGCTCGTGGCCGAACGGATCATCGAGAACGGCGACGACGCCGAAACCGCGGGCTTCATTCAGGACCTCACGGCCTGGGCCGCCGAGCAGGCGCGGCGCTGACCGGCGCCCCCTCCCCCCGCCCTTCCGTAGACGTGCGTACCGCCCTGGCCGGATCCTGCCGGGGACCTGCCAGTCCCATCAAATCCGAGACCTGACATGAGCACCGTGGTTCGCTTCCCTGCCGGCCTAAAGCCCCAGGCTGCCCAGCCCATCCCGCGAGAGGAGTTCGAGCGCTTGGCTGAACTCGCTCTCGACATCGTCGAAAGGATCGTGGCGCTACTCGACGCCGAAGATGGGGACGCAGATGTGGAGGACGGCGGTGACGCCGAGCCGACCCTGGGCGCCCCGGAGGAGCACGGCAACCAAATCGTCTGGCTGCGGGGTACCGCCCGGGATCTGGAAATCGACCGGCAAGAGCCGGACCTGTGCACCTGATTGATCCCAATCAGCCTATGTTGCCAGCCGCCGTCATCGGCGGTGCCGCGCCGTCCAGTCCATCATCGGAAGGATCGGGCGGCCCGACCTTCGCGTCACGAGATCGGCTGATGCAATCCTTAGATCTTCCAGATTCCCTCGTCGGGGGTGACTGCGGCCGGAGCCTCGCTCGAACCTCATCGACGTAGGCATGATGGAACAGGTCAGTCCATTCCGCGAGAGCCGTCGCCACGCTCTTTTCAGCCGAACCACCAATGGTCGCAATGACGTCGAAACTGACGCCATTCTCGATCTCCCTCCGCAGGATCCGCTCGATATCAGCGGTAATAAGCACGTACAGCCACCACTGCAGCCGCAGGATCTGCGCGAGATCGATAGAGTGCCCCAGATGGTCGGCGTTGACCACGTCCAGCCTGTAGGCGACGGATGAGCCGACCTGAAGGATCGAGCGCTCGATTATGATGGTCAGGCGCGGGATGAGTTCGCTCGGAGCAACCCAGTCGTTCGGGTCAGTCCGAACGGTCTCGGTGATGATGACGCCGGCACGCGCCCGGCCGTCGCAATCCGAGAAACGCATGCGCTTGAGAAGGGCGTTGGGTTTCATGGCTGCCATATCGACGCCGTCCGCCACGACGTACGGCATGTTCACTGGGTTCAGCAGCCTGTACTCAGTGCGATCCACGGGCCAAGGACCGGTCGCCTCGACCATGAGGTACGAGGGGTGATCACCTGCCAGAAGGCCGGCGTGCACCGGCCGCAAAGGTCCCCGCATGGCGGTAAGGTCCGGCATCCTTCTCTTTACGCTGATGCGGTTCGAGCGCCCCGGCGAAGAAGGATGGCGACTGAGCGGAGCCTCCTGGACGCGGCCGTCACGGCTCGCGTCGAAGACCAATTGGCAGGGGCATCCAAGGTCACGCAGCTCGTCGGTGTCGTGCATCGACATCAGAGGGTGTCGACGTCCGCCGTGCAAAAGCTGGCGATGGACGAACGCCTCGTGGCCGAACAGCCCCGCGATGAACGACGGGGCTTCGTAGCCCATGCTCTCCGCGATCTGGCGGAAGCGCTTCAGCGCCGCAGCGCGATCATACCCTTCGGTCAGCCCGTAGACCGGCACGACATCCACGTCGGCGACGTCGTCCTTTGTGGCGTCGATCATGCTGCCGAACAGCCAGACCTCCCGGACGTCGAACGGCAGGTCGCCCCGCGCATTCACGGCTGCGCAGGCGTCTAGGAATCGATCGAGGATCTTTTGCGCCTGCTCCTTGGGCGTTCGCCGCCGTGCGGTGGCGCCGGCAAGGGCCAGGCCGGCTTCGGTCAGGCCGTCCTTGGGAGGTCCGTGCTCCTGCTCCTCAGGTCCGATGATGCCGCGGTCTCGAAGCTCCTCCACGAGCACGAAGACCGTTCTAGGGTCGAGGCTGACATTCTTGCGCTCGGCAATGCGCCAGAGATCGGACCGGTCGCCGCGATGCCATGCCTTCAGGAGATTGCGAACGGTGACGAGCGGGACGCCTAGGAAAGAAGCGCCGCTCGTGATTGTCACACTCATGCCGGACGCTCCGGGTCGCGAGTGCGAATCTTTCGCTCGCCGATGTCAGGGTGGCAAACGGCACCCGCAGGGCTGCAGAACTGCCCAGGCTTTCGAGACCAGCGCCGAATGTCCCTTCCCTGCCGTATCGATGGGCAACCCTAGCGTAGGTTGAGGCGCGGCACTGGAGGGGCTATTGGGTTGCCAAACCAACCCCCCTGCCCTCACGTTGATGCGCGATGGCGATCCGGGGTTTGGCAACGAGACGTTTGATCGATAACGGTTTTTTGGCTGGAATGAGTTTTTGGTAATGAAGAGGTCGACAGTTCAATCCTGTCTCGCAGCACCAGAATTTCTCCTGACTGACTAATCGTTTCAAGGGTGCGATGGGCTTTCACGCGAAGTCTTGCGCCGATCTTCGGGCTCGGGGCACGGATCGCCGGAAAGGCGTCGTCGAGCCTGTCGGCGTCTCGCGGTGCCTCGGATGGCGCGCCGTTCCATCCGTTTGGGGATGATGCGGAATTGAACACGACGGCCCTCTTCACCATGCTGGGTATCGTCCTCGGCTGGGTCGTCCTGGCCGGGGCCGCGCTGCTGTCGGGCCGGATCGCCACCTTCGCGTTCATGGTCCTGACGGTGGTGGCGCTGTTCCTCTACGTGCCCTGGGTCAGGCTGCGCGCCAGCGGGATCGAGGGCTCGAGCCGGCCGGTCCGGTTCTGGACGAATGTCGCGATGCTGGTGGTCAGCCTCGCGGCCGGCCTCGCCTTCGCGGTGATGCTGGCCCGGCGGATGGGGTACTTGTAGCCGGAGGCTCGCCGCGAGCACCGCCGGACGATGTCTCGCGCTGCTTCATCCTCCCGTCAGCGGCATCGGAGTCTCGGCGTCTCCTGCAGGACGTGCAGCGATGCCGAACGCCGAACCGAGCCGGCGTCCGCGGGCCTCAGTGCTTCGTCAGGCTGTCGAGGGTCTCGTTCTGCCCGAGCGTGTCCGAGAACCGTCCGAGGCGGCTGAGGCTCGGCTCGTTCAGGCCGCCGGCGTTGGCGAAGGTGGCCAACGCGATGCCGACCAGAAAGCTGGCTTCCTCGGCGGTGACCGCCCGACCGCTCAGCGTGCTGGCCGCCCCGCGCACGGCGAGCACGGCCTGCTGGAACGCGGGGTCGTTCTGCAGCTCCGCCAATCGAGTCATCTGAGGCTTTCTCCTGGATCACGGTGTGATGTCTGCGGCTTCGCCGGAGCCTGTGGACCACGGGCGCGGATGGCTCAAGCGGTGCCGCGCCTGCGTCCCGGAACCGGGACCATGCCGGCGGCTCTGGTCTGTCTCGAAACCGGATGATCGACCATCATAAGCGTCACGCTAGGCGGGTTTCACATCATGGATCAAGGTTTCCATCCGGCCGTCTGACGATCCGCAACGGATCGGAACCGTCGAGATCGTGGCGCGGGGACGTCGGCTCCGGCCCGCGGCACCGCAGGCCTCGCCCCCCGGATGCCCGGCCCGGGGTCACGGCCGGTAAACCCTTCCGCGTGAGGATAGCCGGGCCACCATTCAGGCACAGGATCGTTGTTCCAGCATGTCGTCACGCGTGTTGAGTTACGGGACCGCCGCGCTCCTCGGCGTTCTGCTGCTGCCCTGGCCGTCGGCGGCGCGGACGGGGGTCTCGCCCGCAGTGCGCACCTGGCTGTCCGGCCTCGTCACCCGGATCGACGCGGTCGATCGCACCGATCGGCACGCGAACACCCGCAGGGCGGCCGGCACCGTGCTGGTGCGGATCGAGATCGCCGCCGACGGTACGGTCCGTCAGGCCGAGATCGAGCGCAGCTCGGGCTCCCGCGGCCTCGACCGGCGGGCGCTCCGGGCGGTGCAGGGCGCGAGCCCGTTCAAGGCGCCCCCGGCCGAGCTGCTGGCCGAGGACGGGGTCGCCGACCTCAGCGTTCCGGTGCAGTTCGGGCGCTAAAGCATCGTTCCGAACGCCGGCCGCCGCAGCTTTCGCAAAAAGACGATGCGCGAGCCTCGGCCTCGGAAACGCGCGGCCTGAGATGGTGCGCGGCGCCGGCCTGAAACTTTTTTCGAATCGTCTCCGTTCGCGTCTGCAACCAGAAGGCGCGTCCGGGAGGTTGATGGTGAGAGACACATTCGCGCGGCTGCGCCGCGACGAGACGAAGCGGCCGCCCCTGCCCCTCGTGGTCTCGTGGCTGGCGGTTTCGGTGGGGATGTGGGTCGTGATCTACGCCTATTCCGGCCGCGTGATCTGGACCTGGTGACCTGGTTCAGCGGTCGTCGTGACCGCGCGCGCCGATGAAGGCTCCGATCAGGTATCCGGATTGGTGGGCCGCCAGATAGGCGAGCAGAACCAGGACTTTCACGGCATCGATCGTGGACGTCAACGCCCAGAGGGGCAGGCAGACCAGGGCGATCAGCACCGAACTCGCCACGACGGCCGGGGCCCGATAGAGCCACCCTTCCACGATTCCCGCCGTGCATAAAAGGGCCGCGATAAGCAACAAGCAGCACCTTGTTCGGCGTAATAGTGAGATTTATAGCTCAATCTTACGCATATTGCTATATTAAGCTTCTTAAATTCGATTTTGCCCGCGGGACGTATATTTTTCCCGGCGGGTCACGGCAGCACGAAGCCGGAGACGCCGTAGATCAGCGCCGCGACCAGCGCCGCGGCCGGCATCGTGACCACCCAGGCGATCACGATGCCCTGGGCGATGTTCCAGCGCACCGCCGAGACCCGCTTGGCCGCGCCGACCCCGATGATCGCCCCGGTGATCGTGTGGGTGGTCGAGACCGGGATCCCGAACGCGGTGGCGGCGAACAGGGTGATTGCCCCGCCGGTCTCGGCGCAGAAGCCCTGCATCGGCGACAGCCGGGTGATCTTCGAGCCCATCGTGTGGACGATGCGCCAGCCGCCGAGCAGCGTGCCGAGCGCCATGGCGGTCTGGCAGGACAGCACCACCCAGAGCGGCACGTGGAACGCCCCGCCCTCCTCCCCGTGGGCGTAGAGCAGCACCGCGATGATGCCCATGGTCTTCTGCGCGTCGTTGCCGCCATGGCCGAGCGAGTAGAGCGAGGCCGAGACGAACTGCATCCCCCGGAACAGCCGGTCCACGGCGTGAGGGGTCGAGCGCACGAAGATCCACGACACCGCCAGCATCAGAAGCAGCCCAAGGCCGAAGCCCAGGGCGGGCGAGAGCACGATGGCGGCGCTGGTGGCGATCACGCCGGGCCAGACGATCGCGCCGAGGCCCGCCTTGGCGATGCCGGCTCCGAGCAGGCCGCCGATCAGTGCGTGCGAGCTCGAGGATGGGATGCCGGCGTACCACGTGATCAGGTTCCAGCTGATCGCGCCGCCCAGCGCCCCCAGGATCACCCGGTCGGTCACCACGTCGACGTCGACGATGCCGGATCCCACCGTGCCGGCGACGTGCAGGCCGAAGATCAGGAATGCCACGAAGTTGAAGAACGCCGCCCAGATGACGGCGTAGCGGGGCGCGAGCACCCGGGTCGACACGATGGTGGCGATCGAGTTCGCGGCGTCGTGCAGCCCGTTCAGGAAATCGAAGACCAGGGCGACGGCGATGAGGACGATCAGGAGGGTCACGCGGTGGGCTCAGACATGCTCGACCACGATGCTGCTGATCTGGTTGGCGACATCCTCGAACCGGTCCATGACCTTCTCCAGGTGGTCGTACAGTTCGGACCCGACCACGAAGGCCATGGGATCCTGCCGGGACGCCTTGAACAGGGCCTTGAGCCCGGCATTGTGCAGGTCGTCGGCCCGGCCTTCGAGCTGGATGACCCGCTCGGTCAGGGTGTTCAGGACGGTCGCGTTCTCGCCCAGCGCCCGCAGCTTCGGCATCGCCTCCGCGGTGGCGGCGGCGGCCTCCTGGATCACCGCCCCCATCTCGCGCATCGACGGCTCGAAGGCGGTGACCTCGAACAGCTGTACCGCCTTGGCGGTCTTGAGCATCTGGTCGATGGCGTCGTCCAGGGAGCCGACCAGGGCCTGGATGTCGCCCCGGTCGAACGGGGTGATGAAGGTCCGCCGCACGGCCAGCAGGGCGTCCCGGGTGATCGTGTCGGCCTCGTCCTCGTGGTCGGCGATCGCCTGGCAGGCCACCGGCACGTCCTGGGTGCCGTCGAGCAGGGCCCGGAGTGCGGCCGCGCCGCCGACCAGGGTGGCGGCATGGCGCTCGAACAGATCGAAGAACCGGTCTTCCCTCGGCATCAACGCACGAAACCAGCCCAGCATGTGACGTCCCGGTTCGAGGATCAGTATCCGTGCAAGCTCGACTGCCAGAGACGCCTAGCATGACGATCCGCGGTCCGCATCAGCCGGGACCGGTCAGGTCATACATTCGGGCCGTGTCGGTCATTGACGATATCGATTTCCGTTATCGATCCGATCTGTTTGGATCATGACGCGGTGCAACGTAAATAGTGCCTCGACACCGGGCGTCGGACCCGGACAGCAAGAGGTATCCCACCATGACCACGCGTTCCCTGATCCTGGCCGCCCTGGCCTCCGTCCTGGCCTCCGTGCCGACGATCGGCTCCGCCCTGGCGGACGAGGCCATCAACCTGACGCCGCCGCTCTATCGGGAGCAGGCCCGGGTGATCTCGACCACCCGTCCCGCGACCGAGCTGGTGACCACGCCGCGCCTCGTCCCGGCGGCTCCGACCACCACCCGGGTCATCACCGCGACCGCGATGCCGACCCGCTGATGCGGGCCGGACGCCTCACGGCGCCTCCCCATGGCACATCGCTGAAACGCATCCCGGAGCACGCAGACCCGCTCCGGGATGCCGCCGACCGACCGCATCACCCGAGCGCCCGGCGGGTGCCGGACCGGCAGTCCCGGATGCGAGATCCCGAGGCCGCGTGAGCGCGTGACCGCATAAGACTCCGTCGGACTCGCGGATCTGCCCGATCAGTCACGGCGACGAACTCGCCTTTCCGGGCCGGGCTCTCTGAACGGGGACGGCTCGATCGGTAGGCAATCGATCCTCGGGCCTGCTCCGGCTTCAGCCGACGGGCGTCCGAAGGCCGGCCACCATCGGCTCCCGGCACAGGCACGGGCGGGCCCGGATCGTCGCACCTACGGCTTCGTATCGAGACCCCACAATTCTCCTCGAATCCGATCCGCCCGACCTGAGCCCGGCGGGATCCGAGTTGGGCAGGATCCGCCCCACCCGATACGAATCGACGCCGCGCAACGACCGCACGCCCGTGACGGCGTGGGGACCGGCCCGCAGGATAACCCGCTCTCGGCGCAGGATTTCATCCGCCGAGCCTGGCTGCCGGATCGGCGATCGCAGACGACACCGGTCTCCATCGCGCCAAGTCTCGGACGGACCGGCGGTAGGAAAATAGGCTTACGCGCGGTATGGCTCGACAGCAACTGTCAATCCCGAATGCAGCATCGAACGAGCATGATCTGCATACGTCGAAATCGGGATCTTGAATGCTGCACAAATACAAATCTTGACAGCAGCGCAACCACGTACGTAATGTTTCCACAGTGTTAAATTTAGGAAAGATAGCTGAGTAGATTGCCCGTCCACTCGCGTGGCTGACGCGACGTAGGCAAGCTCTCTTGTGCTGCGACGGATCAATCGCGCCCTGCTGCAAGTCTGGGGAAACATTCATGGTCGACTTGACCGGTTATAAACTAACCTTCGACGAAGAATTCAACACCCGCAGCATTTCACAGACCGGCGCGGGGACCACCTGGGCCGATATCCGCGCGCAAGACCGCGGCGACGCGAACGCCGATGTCGGGTTCGGCCATTCGTCCTTCGTGGACAAGGGGTCTGGCTACGACCCGTTCCAGCTCCAGAACGGCGCCCTGTCGATCACGGCGGTCCCGGACAGGACCTCGTCCGGCGTGCCGGGCAGCTGGGAATCCGGCCTGCTGACGACCCAGGGCAACTTCTCGCAGACCTACGGGTATTTCGAAGTCCGGGCCGACTTCTCCGAGCAGGTCGGCGCCTGGGACGCGTTCTGGCTGCTGCCCAACCAGCAGAAGCCCGACCCCTATAACGCGGGCCAGCACCAGGAGCTGGACGTCGTCGAGCGCTACGGCGACGGGCCGAGCACCGTCTACAGCACGATCCACACGACGGACCAGACGCCGAACATCCCCTGGCAGCAGAACCGCCAGGTCACCAGCGTGATGCCGGACAAGAACGGCTACCATACCTACGGCATGAACTGGCAGGCCGACCGGATCAGCTTCTACGTCGACGGCCAAATGGCCGGCTCGCAGGCGACCCCGTCGGACCTGCACAGCCCGATGTACATGCTGGTCAATCTGGCCACGCAGGGGGGCGGCAGCAACAACGCCGATCTCGCCGGCGTGCCGATCAGCTCAAAGATCGATTACGTCCGCGCCTATTCGAAGGATCCGACCGCGGTCGCCGTGAAGCTCGACACCGTGTCGAGCCCGGACGGCCGGGACCCGGGCCTGTACGGCGCCGCCGCGGCCACTTCGACGACAGCCGCCGCGACCACGGCGAGCGCGGCGAAGGGCACGACGAGCACGGCCACCAGCGCCACCGGCTCGGCCGCGCCCTCCGGCACGACCACGAGTTCCGCTTCGTCGGGGGCTACCGCGACGACGGCCACCAAGCCGGCGACGGGTTCGACCACAACCACGGCATCAGGAACGACCAACCCGACGACCGGCTCGGCCACCGCGCCGACGACGAGTTCCACGGCCACGATTGCCGCGACCCCCAAGCCCAGCGTCTCGACGGCGCCCACCGGGGCTGCCTCCCCGTCGAGCGCCAGCCCGAACGGCGGCGCGTCCC
>NZ_VRVD01001140.1:0-780 GCF_008040015.1 Methylobacterium sp. WL18
CCGGTGACCAGGTTGACGCTGGCGCCGCTCACCCCCGGCAGGGCGGCGAGCGCGCGCTCGACCCGTCCGACGCAGGACGCGCAGGACATCCCCGCGACGGCGATCCGGCTCTCGGTCTCCGGGACCGGGTAGCCGGCATCCGCCAGCGCGGCCGCGGCGTCGGCCGGACCCGCGCCGCCGTCGAGGACGAGGCTGGCGCGGTTGGTGGCGAGGTTGACCGCCACGTCGCGGGCACCGGGCAGCGCCTTCAGGGCGCGCTCGACCCGCCCGACGCAGGACGCGCAGGACATCCCGTCGACGGGGAAGCTCAGGGAGACGGGTTCGGGCACGGGGGCGGTTCCGATCGAAGCATCCATGCCGCCTCAGATGGGGCTTCCCATCATGGGAAGGTCAAGGGCCTTGTGGATCGCGTTGCCGAATCGCGGATGGGCCGACAGAGTGGGCGGGCATCGGTATGCGATCGGATTCCTTCGTCGGGCCGGGTAACGCGTGGGTAGGACGAAATGCGGGGCCCCGCTCCCGTGCGGGCTAACGGATTCACTTATTGCAGTCCGGATGGTTCTGGGCCGCGAGAGAAACCTGTCCCAGGCCAACACGCGCCGCCCCTCCCCCCTCTGCGGGGGAGGGTGGCCCCTGCGTCAGCAGGGGTCGGGAGAGGGGAACCCGGGTTCAGGAGGGGGCGCGACTGGCCTGACGGGCGAAGTCCTGTTCTGCACCGTTGCTCCCCTCTCCCGACCCGGCCTGACGGCCGGCCCACCCTCCCCCGCAGAGGGGGGAGGG
>NZ_VRVD01001141.1:0-778 GCF_008040015.1 Methylobacterium sp. WL18
CCTCCATGCCGTTCGCCCTCCCCGACGCCCTCCGGGCATTCCTGCCGCGCCGCTTCCGCGACCGCCGCCCGCGGGTCGCCGTGGTCCGGCTGTCCGGCACGATCGGGGCGGTCTCGCCGATCCGCCCGGGGCTCTCGATCGGCGGCGTCGCCGGCAGCCTGGAGCGGGCCTTCACGATGCCGGGGATCAGGGCGGTGGCGATCGTGATCAACTCGCCGGGCGGCGCTCCGGCGCAGTCGCACCTGATCCACCGCCGCATCCGGGCCCTGGCCGACGAGAAGAAGCTTCCGGTCGTGGCCTTCGTCGAGGACGTGGCGGCGTCGGGCGGCTACATGATCGCCTGCGCTGCCGACGAGATCATCGCCGACCCGACCTCGATCGTCGGCTCGATCGGGGTGGTCTCGGCCGGCTTCGGCTTTCAGGGTCTCCTGGAGAAGATCGGCATCGAGCGCCGGGTGCACACCCAGGGCGAAGCCAAGTCGATGCTCGACCCGTTCCGCCCGGAGGACCCCGCCGACGTCGAGCGCCTGAAGCGACTCCAGGCCGACATCCAGGACCTGTTCACCGGCCTCGTCACGAGCCGGCGCCCGACCCTGTCGACGTCGGAAAACCTGTTCACCGGCGCGGTCTGGACCGGGCGTCAGGCGGTCGGCCTCGGGCTCATCGACGCGTTGGGCGACATCCGTTCGACCATGCGCGCGCGCTTCGGCGACACGGTCGACCTGCGGCTGGTGGCCGAGGCCCGGGGCGGGTTCCTGTCCCGCCTGCTGCGCCGGGG
>NZ_VRVD01001142.1:0-777 GCF_008040015.1 Methylobacterium sp. WL18
CTGCCCGGGTTCCCGTTCGCGCCGGTCCAACGCATCGGCCGGGGGCTTCCACGGCGCCGGCGCCGCCGAGCGGCGGGGAGGTCCGACCCGGCCGGTCCTGCGCTTTGCGCCCCGTCTCCCGTCTCCGAGCGGGGATGGACGGAGGCCGGGGCCTGCGAACTACGCAAAGCCCCGATAGATTTGCCTTTCAGAATCGAAACCTTTATAAATCATCCCAATTCGATTCAAAAAATGAATTTAGGCTATATCATGTCGGCGTTGCGATACGTTCTTCTCGGACTCTCGGTCCTATCGTTGGCTGTCGTGCTGGTCTTCTGGACTGTGAGTGGGCACGTCGCCGATCTCGGCGTGTTTTTGGTGGCCGCTTTCTTGGTCGCCAACAGCGTTTATATTCTATTCTCCCGGCCGACATTGCGCGCGAGCTCTGTCTTCGACCGCGCGGCCACGGGACTTGCTTTCGCCTCGCTGGAACTGCAGCACCAGGCCAAGGAGGCGAAGATCCGGGAGGCGGAGGCCGAGCGGATCCGGGCGCAAGAGGCCGAGCAGAACAAGTCAAAGCTGCGGGCGGCCGAGGAATTCATCAGCTACGTGCGCCAGAACCCGCTGATGCGCGGCCGGCAAGCCGTCACGGTCAAGCAGATCACCTTGCTCGGAGACCCGAAGAGCATCGCGCTCCCGACCCTGGAACTCCCCCGTCCCGTCCCGTCCGAGCTGAATGGCCGGCACCACGGCGATCCGGGGGCGACCGGCGTGACGCCTCCGGCGCCGCCCCCCGGC
>NZ_VRVD01001143.1:0-771 GCF_008040015.1 Methylobacterium sp. WL18
GATGAGGGGGGATGGGTGGGAGGGATCGGATGGTCTGGCCGCACAGGTATTCACAACGTCCCCGAATACGCCCCGCCATCCATCAATACATTCTGGCCGGTGATGAACCCGGCGTGCTGGCTGCACAGGAACGCGCAGGCGGCGCCGAACTCGTCCGGGCGGCCGAAGCGGCCCGCGGGGTTGTCGCGCGCCCGGGCTTCGAGGAACGCCTCCACGCTGGTGCCGGCCTGGGCGGCCCCGGCGGCGGCGTTGCTGCGGATCCGGTCGGTGTCGAACGGGCCGGGCAGGAGGTTGTTGATCGTCACGTTGTGCCGCACCGTCTGGCGGGCGAGGCCCGCCACGAAGCCGGTCAGCCCCGAGCGGGCGCCGTTGGACAGGCCGAGATGCGCGATCGGCGCCTTCACGGCCCCGGAGGTGATGTTCACGATCCGGCCGAACCTGCGTCCGATCATGCCGTCGATGGTGGCCTTGATGAGTGCGATCGGCGCCAGCATGTTGGCGTCGAGCGCCCGGATCCAGGCGTCGCGGTCCCAGTCGCGAAAATCCCCCGGGGGCGGGCCGCCGGCATTGTTGACCAGGATGTCGGGCTCCGGGCAGGCGGCGAGCGCGGCGGCCCGGCCGGCCTCGGTGGCGATGTCGCCCACCACCACGGTCACGGCGGCGCCGATCTCCCGGCGGATGGCCTCGGCGGTCGCCTCCAGGGTCTCCGCGGTGCGGGCGGTGATCGTCACGGCGACGCCCTCGCGGGCGAGCGCCAGGGCGCAGCCCCGT
>NZ_VRVD01001144.1:0-769 GCF_008040015.1 Methylobacterium sp. WL18
CGCCCGGGCCGCCGGCATGATCGAGCCGGATGCCGCGATCGACCGCCTGGAACGGCTGGCGCTGACCTGGCACGGCGGCCCCACCGAGACCGGCATTGCGGTCGGATTGGCGCGGCTCTACCTCGACGCCGGCCGCTGGCGCGACGCGTTCGCGGCCCTGCGCCGGGCGAACGCAATCGCGCCGAACGACACGGCCACGCAGGCGCTTTCCCGCGAGGTGCGCACCGCCTTCGAGAACCTCTATCTCACCGACAAGGGCGACCGGCTCACCGGGATCGAGGCCGTGGCGCTCTACTTCGATTTCCGCGAGCTGGCGCCCATCGGGCGGCGCGGGGACGAGGTGGTGCGCCGGCTGGCCGACCGCCTGGTCGGGCTCGACCTCCTGGATTCGGCCGCCGACCTGCTCCAGTACCAGATCGACAACCGGCTCACCGGCCCGGCCCGCTCCGCGGTGGCGGCCCGGCTCGCCACGATCCGGCTGATGGACGACAAGCCGATGCGGGCGCTGCAGGTGCTCGACGCGACCAACCTGCCCGAGCTGCCCGGCGAGCTGAAGCGCGCCCGCGCCCTGGTCCGCGCCCGAGCCCTCTCGGACCTGACCCGCACCGACCTGGCCCTGGAAACGATCGAGGATGAGAGCGGTCCCGATATCGAGCGGCTGCGGGCCGACATCTACTGGGGCGCCCGCCGCTGGCGCGAGGCCGGCGAATCGCACGAATCGCTGCTCGGCGAAGCCTGGCGCGCCGGCCGGCCCCTCGACGCGCAGGCC
>NZ_VRVD01001145.1:0-768 GCF_008040015.1 Methylobacterium sp. WL18
CGCGTGCGGCCCGACCTGGCGGCGGTGCCGCCGCCCGTGATCGTCCGGGGCTACCTGCCGCGCAACCACAACGTCCCGATGTACAACGAGCCGCCCCGCCGCGGGCCGGCTTGGTGAACCAGTCTCAGCTTTCCAGTTCGCTGTCCCAGTACAGGTAGTCGAGCCAGGTGTGGTGGTACTGGCGGTGGTCGAACTCGGGCTGCCGGTGGTGCAGCTCGTAGCGGGTCGGCCGGCGCGGCTCGGTGGCGAGGGGCATGTCGGCCTCCTGCGGGGTGCGGTTGGCCTTGCGCAGGTTGCAGGGCGAGCAGGCCGCCACGACGTTCTCCCAGCTCGACAGGCCGCCCCGGGAGCGCGGCACCACGTGGTCGAAGGTCAGGCCGCCCGAGGGCAACCGCAACCCGCAATACTGGCAGCTGAAGCCGTCGCGCAGGTAGATGTTGTAGCGGGTGAAGGCCGGGCTGCGGGCCAGCGTCACGTAGTTCTTCAGCGCCACCACGCTCGGCACCCGCAGCGCCCGCGAGGGCGAGCGCGCCTCGACGTCGTAGCTCGCCACCAGGGTGACGCGATCGAGGAACAGGGCCGTGAAGGCGTCCTTCCACGACCACAGGGACAGCGGATTGTACGAGAGCGGCCGATAATCCGCGTTCAGGACGAGGGTTTGGAGATCCATCATCGGCGCGACTCTTCAGACTATCTCTGACGCGTGTAACGCGCGGGAACGCGCCAGCGCCCCGCCGGCCCGTCCGAGGCGGCCACGGGCCGGCGCAG
>NZ_VRVD01001146.1:0-766 GCF_008040015.1 Methylobacterium sp. WL18
GCCTTCGCCACGAGGTCGGCGCCGCGGGCGCCGACCTCGTGGCGAAGGCCGCGGCTTCGGAAAAATTCAAGGGCCGCTCGCTCAGCGCCATGAGCCTGCCGACGCCGGCGGGCGTCAACGCCGACCGGCTCGTCGTGGTCGGGCTCGGCTCCGAGAAGGACCGGGCCAAGACCGACTGGCCGGCGCTCGGCGGCTTCACCGCCGGCAAGGTCGCGGGCCGGGCGGCCCGGGTGGTGCTCGACTGGCCGGGCACGAATGTCACCGCCGCGCAGGCCGGCGAGTTTGCGCTGGGCGCGCGCCTGCGCGTCTACGCGTTCGACCGCTACAAGACCAAGAAGAAGCCCGACGCCGAGGACAAGGGCGGCACCAAGCTCACCCTCCTGCTCGCCGAGCACGGCACCGCCTCCCGCGAGGGCGAGGGCGCCCGGACCCTGTCCGAGGGCGTGATCCTGGCGCGCGACCTCGTGAACGAGCCGCCGAACGTGCTCTTCCCGGAAGAGTTCGCTCGGCGCGCCTCGGAATTGTCGAAGCTCGGCGTCGAGATCGAGGTGATCGAGCCGGCGCGTATGCGCGAACTCGGCATGGGCGCGCTGCTCGCGGTGGCGCAGGGCTCGGTCCGCGAGCCGCGCATCGTGATCATGCACTGGAACGGCGGCCCCGCCGGCGAGGCGCCGGTCGCCTTCATCGGCAAGGGCGTGGTGTTCGATTCCGGCGGCGTCTCGATCAAGCCGGGCGGCGGCATGGAGGACATGAAGGGCGACATGGG
>NZ_VRVD01001147.1:0-763 GCF_008040015.1 Methylobacterium sp. WL18
GCCGCAGGGCCTGCCGATGCCGCCGAATACCGGCGACATGCCGCCGCCGCGGCTGCCGCCGGCCCCGGAGGACGATCCTGCGCCGCCGGCACGGGAGCCGGCGCCGGACATCGACGACGTGACGGGCCTGTGAAGACCGCCGGCCTCGCGCGGGGACCGCGGTCGCTGCGCGTGTGCCTGGGTCTGATCGCTTCGCTGGCGTCGGTGATGGGGGCCGACGCGGCCGAGCCGCTCACCGTCGAACGGCTCAGCGCCGACGGCTGGGAGATCGCCGGCTACACCGGCACCTTCGACAACCGGTCGTCCCTGATCCTGTTTCGGAAGAAGGACACGCAGTACCTAGTTCAGTGCTCGATCCTGTACGACGTGACCCGCAATCCGCGCGTGATCACCAACTGCTACGAGCTGCACTGAGCGGGTCGCGCCGGATCGGGTCGAACTTCGGCGGCCCGCACCCGTTGGCGTCCGACCGCAAGGAACGGACGAACCCATGACCCGTACGACGTTGACGCTCTCGGGCGCCCTGACCCTCCTGCTGGCCGGACCGGCCGCCGCGCAGGTGACCACCGGGGGCGCCGGCAATACCGGAGTCACCGCCCCGCCCACCACGGGCGGCGTCGGAGCCGGCACCGTGGGCAGCGGACCGGGCGCCCCGATCACCACGGGCACGACCGCCAATCCCAGCAACTCCTCCGTCCCGGGCACGACACCGGGGGTGAACATCGGCGGCACGCCGACGAGCGGCCCGCCCGGCACCGGCGGC
>NZ_VRVD01001148.1:0-763 GCF_008040015.1 Methylobacterium sp. WL18
CCTGTTCGCCTCGGCGCGGATCCTGCCCCGGGCGGTCCAGGGGGTCGGCGCCTGGTACCTGCTCACCGGCCTCGCCGCGCTGGCGATCGCGGCCGAGACCCGCACCCTGTCGCCCTGGACCATGGGGCTCCCCTTCGTGGTCGGCCAGATCTGGCTGGCCGGCCTCATCCATCGCGGCGCCCGGGCCTTCGATGATGACCTCTGACCGCGACGACGGACGGTTCTCCTACGAGGGGCTGGACCGGATCATCCACGAGCGGGCGCGGCTCAGCGTGCTCACCTCCCTGGTGGCCCACCCCAAGGGCCTGCCCTTCCCCGACCTCAAGCGCCTGTGCGGGCTGACCGACGGCAACCTGAGCCGCCATCTGGCCGTGCTCAGCGAGGCCGACCTGGTGAGCCTCGAAAAGGGATTCTCCCTCAACCGGACGCAGACGGTGTGCCGGATGACGCCGACCGGGCGGCGGCGCTTCATCTTCTATCTCGGCGTGCTCGAGCAGGTGGTGCGCGACGCGGCGGCGGCGGCCGAGCGAAGTCCGGACGGCGGGGTGCGCGGCCTCGATCCGGCCACGAAACCGGCCTGAGAACGCCGGATCGCGCAGAGACTCTCAACGCAAACCGAATAAACCTCAGCGATACGCCCATGCCGGGAGACTTTACGATGCAAAGCGAAGCGGGGCCGGGGGGGCTGCACGCCGCGATCATCATGGACGGCAACGGGCGCTGGGCGACGCAGCGCGGCCTGCCGCGTCTGGCCGGCCACCAT
>NZ_VRVD01001149.1:0-762 GCF_008040015.1 Methylobacterium sp. WL18
GCGCCCCGCCCGCACCAGCAGCCCGCCGGCGACCAGCATGGCGACGCCCCAGAGCAGGAACCCGACATCCCAGAAGATCCACTGGTCCCGGGGCATCGTCTCGTTGACGTGGTGGACGCCGAGGATCTGGTGGTCGATCACGCCCTCGACCGTGTTGAACAGGCCCCAGCCGACAAGGAGCGATCCGGCCAGCAGCTTGTTCGACCAGGACAGGTGCCCGCGATGCGCGGCGCGCCACAGGATGAACAGCCCGAGCACCACGAACACGTAGGTGGCGCTGTGGAAGATCCCGTCCCAGCGGGTGTTGAGCTCGAGGTTGGGGATCGAATCGATCGGGTACCAGCTGCTCACCATGTGGTGCCATTGCAGGATCTGGTGCAGCACGATCCCGTCGAAGAACCCGCCGAGCCCCAGCCCGAACAGGATCCCGGCGCCGAGCGGGAAGGCGCGGGTTTCGGGTGCGGCCGCCGTCATGACGCGACCGACGAGCGGGAGGCGGTCCCGGGCGTGTCTTCATCCACCGCGGACACCAGCCGGAAATAGAGTCCCAGCCCCGCCAGAAACACCGCCAGCCCGAGCCAGGTCGCCGTGGACGCAAAACCCGGCCCGGCGATGGCGAGCGCTCCGCTGTGCCCGGCCATGAGGTCGGCGCCGGCCAGCAGCACGCCGACGACGCTCTCCCCGACCAAAAACCCCGAGGCCAGGAGCACGCCCCGGCGGCGGGCGGCGGCGAGCACCCCGTCCCGCCGGTCGCCCCGGACC
>NZ_VRVD01000114.1:0-10249 GCF_008040015.1 Methylobacterium sp. WL18
CCCACGCCCTGCGCGGCCGCGGCGCACCGCTGTCGGTGGCGACGCTGGAGCGCGGTGACGAGGCCGGAACCGCGGTGACCGAGGAGCCGGCCCCGCGCAAGGTCGCGGCGATCCGCTGATGGCAGCAGCCCAGGCCAGACCCCGGACCGTCTTGGTTGTCGTCAAGATGGCCGTGCGCTTCGGCTTTCCGCTGCTCGGGCTGATCGTCATCGGCCGCGCGGTGGTGCTGTCGATCGGCGGCGATATCGAGCGCTGGCAGTTCGCCCTCGGGGCGCTCCTGATCCTGGCGGGCTTCACCTCGAAGCTGGTGCCCCGGCGATGAGCACTCCGGAAAACCGGCCGACGATCTATCTCGATGCCGATGCCTGCCCGGTGAAGGACGAGACCTACCGGGTGGCCGCGCGCTACGGCCTCACCGTCCACGTCGTCGCCAACAGCGTGCTCAACCTGCCGCGCGAGCCCTGGATCGTACGCGTCGTCGTCGGTTCCGCCCTCGACGCCGCCGACGACTGGATCGCGGAGCGGGCCGGGCGCGGCAGCATCGTGCTCACCGCCGACGTGCCGCTGGCCGCCCGCTGCGTGAAGGCCGGCGCTACGGTCCTGGCCTTCACCGGCAAGCCGTTCAGCGAGTCTTCGATCGGCATGGCGCTGGCCACCCGCGACCTGATGCAATCCCTGCGTGAGGCCGGCACGATCACGGGCGGTCCGGCGCCGTACTCCCGCGCCGACCGCTCGGCGTTCCTCTCGGCCCTCGACCGGGCGGTGATGCGGATTCTGCGGGAACGGCCCTAGCCCATGGTGCCGCATATCCGAGCCGGCGGCCACCCTTTCGGAACGATGCTTCAGCTCCCCGGCCCGACGCGCTCGCCCGACCACGGCCGCAGCGGCTCCGGGATGCGGAAATCCGCCGGCGGCTCGAAGTCGGAGGCGGCGCCACGCATGCTCCGGGCGCCACGCGGGAAGCCGCTCCGGTCGCCGTAATCGAAGGTCCCGGGGGGTGACAGACGCTTCTGCCCGATCAGCCCTTGCGCACATAGGACGTCGAGGACCGTCACCCCCGCCACGGCGGCGGTCGCGGCGGCGAGGTTCGTGCGCTTCGGGTTGTCGCCTTCGAAGCCGGTCGCCAGCGTGGCGAGATCCAGCGCGTCGCCGCCGACGCGCCCGATGATCCAGGGCGTCGGATCATGGCTCATGAGGATCGCGACGCCGGTGGCGACCTCACGGACGCCGTAGGCTTGCACCAGCGACTCCCGGCCGCGCAGGCCGAGCGCCCGGCACAGGCCGCGCGGGGCCGTCAGCTCCAGGAGGCCGAGGCCGATCGAGAACCAGCCGAGCCCGCGCGCCAGCGCGTCGTGCCCGGTCTCGGGACCGCGCCCCGGTGCGCCCCGGGTCGCCTGCGAATGCTGTCTGTCGCTCATGGCCGGATCACCACCTTGATGCAGCCGTCCTGCTTGTCGCGGAACACCCGGTACATCTCCGGGCCGTCCTCCAGCCCGATGGTGTGGGTGATGACGAAGGACGGATCGATCTGCCCGGCCTCGATCCGCCGCAGCAGGTCCGGTGTCCACCTATTGACGTGCGTCTGCCCGGTGCGGACCGTCAGACCCTTGTTCATCAGCGCGCCGATGGGAAACTTGTCGATCAGGCCGCCATACACGCCCGGGACCGAGAGCACGCCGGCCGGACGGCAGACCATGATCATCTGGCGCAGCACGTGGGCCCGGTCGGTCTCGAGCATCATCGCCTGCTTGGCCGGTCGTAGACCGCATCGACCGCGCCCATGGCATGGGCTTCGAGCCCGACGGCGTCGATGCACTTCTCCGGGCCCCTGCCGTCGGTCATGTCGTTCAGGCGGCCGACGATGTTGGATTCCGTGTTGTAGTCGATCACCTCGGCACCCCCGGCCTCGGCCATCCTCAGGCGCTCCGGGACGCGGTCGATCGCGATGACACGCTTTGCGCCGAGCAGGATCGCCGAGCGGATCGCCATCTGGCCGACAGCCCAGCAGCCCCAGATCGCCACCGTGTCGGTCGGCTGGATGTCGCACTGGACCGCGCCCTGCCACCCGGTCGGGAAGACGTCGGACAGGAACAGGAGCTTTTCGTCGGAGATGCCGTCCGGCACCTTGATGTGCGTCGCGTCGGCATACGGCACGCGCAGGTACTCGGCCTGGCCGCCCGCGTAGCCGCCGGTGAGATGGGTGTAGCCGAACAGGCCGGCGGTGGTGTGCCCGAACGCGGTATCGCCGAGCGCCTTGTTGCGGTTGGACCGCTCGCACACCGAAAAGTTGCCCCGCCGGCACTGGTCGCACTGGCCGCAGGTGATGGTGAACGGCACGACGATCCTGTCGCCGGCCTTCAGGGCCTTGTTGTCCTTGCCGACCTCGACGACTTCACCCATGGCCTCGTGGCCCAGGATGTCGCCCGACTTCATGCCCGGCATGAAGTGGTCGTAGAGGTGCAGGTCCGAGCCGCAGATCGCGCAGCTCGTCACCTTGATGATCGCATCGCGCCCGTCCTCAATCTCGGGGTCCGGGACCGTGTCGCAGCGGACGTCACGCGTGCCGTGCCAGACCAGTGCCTTCATGGGGGCGTTCTTCCCGCTTCTGTTCGTCGTCCGATCGTCGTCGGACCGGCCGGAACTCCGGAGTTTTTCTGTCCGCAGGCCCTGATTGCGCCCCGGGGCCGGACTCCGCGCCCCGGCCCTGGGGAGCTGAGCGATCAGCCGATCTGCTGGGACTGGGCGGCGCTGTCGGGCCGTGCCGGGCCGAGCACCGGCTCCTGACCCATCGGCTGGTTCTGGACGATGCTGTATTCGCCCTTGCCGTCGAGGGACGGGCCCTGGGTCCAGCGGCCTTCGGGCGGCGGCGAGCCGTCGGCCGAGGACGAGAAGTAGTTGTAGTTGAACTTCTGGTTCTCCTTCTCCTGCGGGAAGGAGTTCGGGATCGGCAGGGTGCCGGCATGGCCGCCCAGCTCCTCGATCACCGCCAGCCATTGCTGCTGGTGCATCGTGTCCCGGGCGATGAGGAAGCTCCACATGTCGCGCATGCCGGGATCGTTGGTCGCGTTGTACAGCCGCACGGCCAGCACCCGCCCGGTGCTCTCGGCGGCGACGTTGCAGTACATGTCGGCGGCGATGTTGCCGCTGGCGTAGACGTGGCTCATGTCGAAGGGCAGGCCGTCGGAATTGCCCGGGAAAGCCGCCATGCCGGCGGACAGCAGGGTCTTGTGCAGCATGCCCTCGGCGACGTGGCGCGGGTTCTCGCCGCCCATCACGGCGCCGACGATCGCGTCGGCGGCGCCCGCCTCCTGCACCTTGGTCGGGGCGGTCTCGAGGTTCATCGCCACCGCGGTGGCGAGCATCTCGATATGGCCCAGCTCCTCCGTGGCGGTGTTGAGCAGCATGTCCCGATACTTCGTGGTCGGCGCGCGATTGCCCCACGCCTGGAAGAAATACTGCATACAGACTCGGATCTCGCCTTCGATCCCGCCGATCGCCTGCTGAAGCATCCGTGCGTAGATCGGGTCCGGGCTATCGACCTTGACCGGGTATTGGAGGCGCTTGTCGAGGTAGTACATGCGGTTTGCTCCTCGCGCTGATGATGGGCGCCGGCTTTAGGCGCGCAAACTGGTGCGGCCTCGATACCGTCGGGGTATCCCGCCGCGCTATCCGATCAACCGCGTTTGGCAGGATCGGTTCAGTATTCTTGCGATCAGGACGCGTTTTTTGCGCCGACGATGGCCATCTTGAAGAGCATAAACCAAACGATGTTAGTTTTGCAGCCAATTGCCGCGCTTAAGTCGGCGCGATAGACAAACATATGTTGCGCCATGCGCTCGGGTTGCCGTCGGCGCGGCGAACAAACGTGTGCGTGAGCCGGCAATGAGGCTGCGGCGAGCCTCGGCCGGTGCTGGCCGTCTGGGGGAGGGGATCTTGTCTACGGCCCGGACCGACCCGGACGGGTGGCGCGGCCGGGTCGGCGCTCTTTGATGCCGAACGTTACGCGTCGGGCCCGCGCGCGTGTTTGCAGGCGTCCGACGCGTAGGCGTTGATGATCGCCGCCAGCAGGCCCGGAAACCGCGCCTCCACCTCGGCGCAGCGCGAGTGGTTGCGCATCTCCACCCCGTGGCGCTCGCTCCGGATCAGGCCGGCCTCGCGCAGCACCTTGAAGTGCGTGGACAGCGACGATTTCGGGATGACCCGATCGCCCAGCGCGGAGACGGCCGAGCAGGCCTCGACGCAACCCGTCCGCATGATCCGCGCGAAGATCGCCGCCCGGTTCGGATCGGACAGGGCGTGGAGGATCGCCTCCGGTTGGATGTCCTCGATAGCGGGGTGAAACAGCGGCCTCATGATTTTCGCATGTGGGGTCTTGATCCGCGCCTCGTTAGTTCCGAATTTCCGAACTATGGGACTAAGGTGGCCATACCGGCGCCGGTCCCGGGTCGAGGTTAGCACACATGTCGAAGCTCGAGGGCAAGGTCGCCGTGGTCACCGGCGCATCGAAGGGCATCGGGGCCGGGATCGCCAAGGCATTGGCGCGGGAGGGCGCCGCGGTCGTGGTCAATTATGCGAGCAGCCGGGCGGATGCCGAGGCCGTGGCCGCGGCCATCACCGCGGAGGGCGGCAAGGCCGTCGCGGTGCAGGGCGACGTGTCCAAGGCTGGGCAGGCGCAGGGCCTGATCGCGGCGGCCGTGGAACAGTTCGGCCGGCTCGACGTGCTGGTCAACAATTCCGGCGTCTACGAATTCGCGACGCTGGAGGAGATCACGGAGGCGCATTACCGCCGGCTGTTCGACGTCAACGTGCTGGGCGTCCTGTTGACCAGCCAGGCCGCCGCGCCGCATCTCGGCGAGGGCGCGAGCATCATCAACATCTCGTCGGCCATCACCCACGTGCACACACCCGCCGCCGCGGCCTATGCCGGGACCAAGGGGGCGCTGAACGCGATCTCAGGCGTCCTGGCCAACGAGCTGGCGCCCCGCCGGATTCGCGTGAACGTGGTCAGCCCGGGCTTCGTGGTGACCGAGGGCACGCACACGGCCGGCATCGTCGGCTCCGAGATGGAGGCCGGCTTCATCGCCCAGACGCCGCTCGGCCGCGCCGGACGTCCGGACGACATCGCCGGCGTGGTCACGTTCCTGGCATCCGACGACGCCCGCTGGTTGACCGGCGAGGTGATCACCGCCAGCGGCGGAATCCGCTGACGCACTCCGCTACCCCGCGCGGTCGTCGGCTGCGGCGGCCGCGCGGGATCCTGAGCCGGTGATGCGCGGATCGCAGGCACGTGGCCGGGGACCCAGTGCAGCGGAAGGATCGACCGGGACAGCGGCTCCTGAGGTTCGGGACAACGCGCAGGCCTCGGCGTAGCCGAGACGGCCGCCAGTCCCAGGACAGCGCCCAAGCTTATCCGAGGGCGCGGGGTGCTCGCCGCCGTGAGCGATGCTCGCCGCGTCGAACCGAGCGTTCCATGACGGGCTCAGTGACCCTCCGGATTGCTTCGCGATCGGAAACGGCCTTAGACCGGAACGCGATCGAAGGGAGCGGACGTGTCGGTCCTCCAACGTCACAATGTGCGGGTCGCGGGATCCGGCGAGACCGCCATGGTCTTCGCCCACGGGTTCGGCTGCGACCAGAACATGTGGCGCTTCGTGGCGCCCGCGTTCGAGGACCGGTTCCGGACTGTCCTGTTCGACCATGTCGGCGCCGGCGGGTCGGACCTGTCGGCCTACGACCCGGCGAAATACGCAACCCTGGCGGGCTACGCCGACGACGTCGTGGCGCTGTCGCGCGCGCTCGGCGTGAAGGGCGGCGTGTTCGTCGGCCATTCGGTGAGCGCGATGATCGGCATCCTTGCCTGGAAGCGGGCGCCGGACCTGTTCGACAGCCTCGTCCTGGTCTGCCCGTCGCCGCGCTACGTCGACGACGGCGATTACGTCGGCGGTTTCAGCCAGGCGCAGGTGGAGGAACTGCTCGATTTCCTCGACAGCAACCACATGGGATGGTCGCACGCGATGGCCCCGGCGATCATGGGCAACCCCGACCGGCCGGAACTCGGGCAGGAACTGACCAACAGCTTCTGCCGCACGGATCCCGAGATCGCCAAGCGCTTCGCCCGGACCACCTTCCTGTCGGACAACCGGGCCGACCTGGATGGCGTCACCGCCCGCTGCCTCGTCATCCAGTGCTCGGACGACATCGTCGCGCCGCAGCAGGTCGGCGCGTACGTCCATCGCAAGCTGCAGAACAGTACGCTGGTCCATTTCGAGGCGTCGGGCCATTGCCCGAACCTGAGCGCCCCGGAGGAGACCATCGCGGCGATCGAGGCCTTCGTCCTTGGCGGTTGAGGGCGACGCGCCGCACTGCGCTTCCGGGCCGGCCGTCGACGACCTCGAAGACCTCTTCGAGAACGCCCCGTGCGGCTACGCCTCGGCCCTGCCGGACGGGCGGTTCTCACGGGTCAACCGGACGCTGGCCGCCTGGCTGGGCTATCAGGCCGCGGATCTCGTCGGACGCAGGTTCCTCGACCTGCTGACCATTGCAGGCAAGGTCTACTACGAGACCCATTTCGCCCCGCTCCTGCGCCTGCAGGGATCGTTCAAGGAGGTGGCGTTCGATCTCGTGCGGCGCGACGGCACGGCGCTGCCGGTCATCGCCAACGCGGTCGTCCGCCGGGACGACGCGGGCGCCATCCGCTTCATCCGGATCACGGTGTTCGATGCCTCGGACCGCCGCCGCTACGAGCGTGACCTTCTGGAGGCCCGCCGCAACGCGGACCAGGCCCGGATCGCCCTGCAGGACCTCAATCAGACGCTGGAGGTCCGGGTGGCGGAACGCGCCCGCGCCCTCGACCGGGCGTGGCGGCTCTCCCCGGATCTGCTCGTGATGGCGGATGCCGATGGCGTCGTGGCGGCCGTGAATGCCGCCTGGACGACCCTGCTCGGCTGGGGCGCAGTCGATCTCGTCGGGCAGAAGGTCTTCGCCTTCATCCACCCGGACGACCTCGCTGCGGCCCACGCTGCCCTGGCCGGCATCGTGACGGCTCCCGTGAGCGTCCCGTTCGAGTCCCGTCTGCGGCACGCGGACGGGAGTTATCGCCGCTTCGCCTGGACGGGGGCGTTCGAGGACGGGCAGATCTATGGCACCGGCCGGCATACCACCGCACAGCACGAGCAGGCCGACGCGCTGCGCCGGGCGGAGGAGGCGCTGCGCCAGTCGCAGAAGCTGGAGGCGGTCGGCCAGCTCACCGGCGGCGTCGCCCACGACTTCAACAACCTGCTGACCATCATCCGCTCGTCGGTGGATTTCCTACGCCGTCCCGACCTGCCGGCCGACCGGCGCGACCGCTACATGGATGCCGTGTCCGACACGGTCGACCGCGCCACGAAGCTGACGAGCCAGCTATTGGCCTTCGCCCGGCGCCAGACGCTCAAGCCCGAGGCGTTCGAAGTCGGCGAGCGCCTGCGCGGCGTCGCCGACATGCTCGACACCCTGACGGGTGCGCGCATCCAGGTGCGCACCGAACTGCCGGCCGAACCCTGCTACGTGAAAGCCGATCTCAGTCAGTTCGAGACCGCCCTGGTCAACATGGCGGTCAACGCCCGCGACGCCATGGACGGCGCAGGTACGCTCACGCTTCGGCTGACCTGTGCGAGCGCCCTGCCGCCGATCCGCGGCCACGCGGCCGCCCTGGGTCCGTTCGCGGCGGTGTCGCTCACCGATACCGGCACCGGCATCGCACCGGACATGCTCAGCCGCATCTTCGAGCCGTTCTACACCACCAAGGAAGTGGGCAAGGGCACCGGACTGGGGCTCAGCCAAGTGTTCGGCTTCGCCAAGCAATCCGGCGGCGACATCGAGGTCCACAGCGTCGTCGGAGGCGGCACGACCTTCACGCTTTACCTGCCGGAGATCGACATCGTGGCACCGGAGGACCTTGCGGTGCCGTATCTCCGCGAGGGTTTCCCGTCGGGCGGCGGCCAGCACGTCCTGATCGTCGAGGACAACGTCGAGGTCGGGCGCTTCGCCACCCAGATCCTGGAGGATATCGGCTACCGGGCGACCTGGGCGGCGAACGCCGAGGATGCGATCGAGAAGCTCGGCCCGGACGGCGCCGGATACGACGCAGTGTTCTCCGACGTGGTGATGCCCGGCATGGGCGGCATCGCGCTGGCGCGGCTGCTCCAGCGCCGGATGCCGAAACTCCCGGTGCTGCTCGCGACCGGCTACAGCCATGTCCTGGCCCAGGACGGGCTGCACGGCTTCGAGCTGATCCACAAGCCATACTCGGCCGATCAACTCGGCCGCATTCTCGGCCGCGTGCTGTCGCCAACGTTCGGGCAAACGATGACGGCGATCGAGCCGCGAGGGTAACGGTCCGGCTCAGAGACGCAGGCTAGGTCCGACGGTATGCGCCAATCACTCGTCAGGATGGCAAATTTCCGCAGACGCTTCAGCCCCCACTCTGTCATCCCGGGGCGCCGCAGGCGCGCCCGGGATCCAGATCCGCAGGCAGCGCAAGTCATTGATCCAACAATGGTTCTTGATCCAGGGCTCCGCTTCGCGGCCCCGGGATGACGAGGCTGTCTTCAGGACGGCCTCTACATGGGACAGGGGTCGCAGGCCAAGCGGGACGGTCATATGCAGACCACCACGGCAAACACCTTGGAAGGGCTGGGACCCGCACCTTCCGCAGAAGCATATGTGGGCAACTGCTTGCCAACCGGATCGCGTGTTCGCCCTCTGCCATTACCTTCGGCCCCGACTTTCGGGAATGTCCCGTTTCTGTTCGGGGACAGGAAGGTCCCGAGCGCGCCGCATCCTCTGCCCGGAGTGGCGAACCGGAAGACCCCGAATCCGGGGATCGGGTCGGCGGGGCGCTGATCGGAACCAGGCCAAGATCCCGCTCTGTCCTGGTGGTCCGACAACCGGCACGATGCGCGAGGCCGCTCGCTACCCAATCGGAAGCCGGTTCACCGTAAACAGCTACGTGGACGCGGGCACCATGAGGCCGGCCCGGCGTATCAGCGCAACATCGCACGCCAAGACCTTCGGGGGACGAGCACAGCCCACGGACCCCGTCATAAGCGGTCGGCCGGCTCGGATGGAATCGACGGCGCGCGCAAGCGGCCGCGAACCCCCGGCGCCTTCGAGGAACCCGCCATCGAACCGGGAAGTCCCGATCCGCTCTACGCGTCGTCAGCGGGAACGAGGGTCTTCAGCGCCTCGTTGACGCGGTCCTGCCAGCCCGGGCCGTCCTTCTGGAAATGGGCCAGCACGGCGCTGTCGAGGCGCAGGGTGACCATCTCGCGCGCGCCCGGGACCGCCGTCGGGCGGGGAGCCGACGGCGCGGGTGGTGGAGGGGCAGCGGCGGGTTTGGCGGTCGTGGCGGCTTTGAAAGCCGCCTCGGCGGCCGCGCGCGGATCGGTGAAGCGGCGGCGGTTGCGATCGTCGGCCATCGGCCCTCAGTCCTTCGCGACGGCTTTCTTCGGCGCGGCCTTCTTGGCGGCACCTTTTGCAGTCTTGCTCGCGATCTTGGCGGCGGCCTTGGCTTCCTTCTCGGCAACCTTGGCTTGCACCTCGGCGGCCTTGACCTCGGCCTCGGCCGCTTCCTTGGCGAGACGCAGGGAACGCAGCTTCAGCGTCCGCTCGTCGATCGCCTTGATCGACGCGTGGTGCTCGGCCATCGCCTGCGCGCCCTCGCGGGCCATGCGCTCGGCCCGCTCCGCCCGCTCGGCACGGTTGTCGGCCCGGGTCTTGGCTTCCGCCTCCGCGTCGCGGATGTCCTCGGCCTCTTCGAGGTCGGTCTCAGTCTCGTCGCTCATCCTATGCCTTTCGCCCCGGTCCAGCGGAACCGCGTCCTGCGCGTCGCGCGCGGGAACGGTCTTCTGGAGCGGGTCCGGCCTGTTCGAGGGGTGGAGGGGCAAGGCCGGATGATCCGCCCCGCCGCGCCGTCCTGAGACGACTGTTCGAGGCCGTGATCGCAAAGGCATTAGCACGCTCCCGCGCCGGATGGCGAATCCGGCCTGTTGATCGTGCTGGACAGTGGAACGTATTCGTCCCGGATCGTGAGGCGCCTGTTCAATCGAAACCGGCGCCTCTGCCTCGCCGCGTGTCGTCTATTCGCTCTCAGCGCACGCGATAGTTGAGCGGGATCGTCACCGAAAGGCTCGGTTGCGTCACGCCGGGGGGCGCCGGCGGCAAGCCGCCCCGCACCGCCGCCAGCGCGGCGCTGTCGATCTGGCCCACG
>NZ_VRVD01001150.1:0-762 GCF_008040015.1 Methylobacterium sp. WL18
GGTGGGCACCGCGCCGTTGCGGTGGACGAGTTCGGCGAGATCGAGGCCCGCGATCGCGCCGCCGTCGACCGAGAGGGTCGCGCGGCCGCCGAGGCTGGCGAGCAGGGCGACGCTGTCGCGGGCGCTGCCCTCCAGGCTGAACTGGCCCTGCAGCGGCCCGCTCAACCAGCGTCCCGCACCGATCTCGCCCAGGAGGGACCCGACGTCGACCCGGTCCAGGCTGCCCTGCATCCGGACCTCGGTCTCGGCCGGATCCGCGGCGCTCGCCAGGGTGACGCGCCCCTTGAGCATGCCGTCCTGCAGGCGCGCCCGGTTCACCGCGACCTCCACGGCCGCGTCCCGCACCAGGATGCTGGCGGCGAGGTCCTGCGCCAGGACCGGACCGACCCGGCCCTCGGCCGCGGACAGGCGCAGGTCGAGATCGCCCCCTGTCAGCGGACCCAGCGCCAGGGAGGCCGGCTCGGCCTCGAACAGCCGGATCAGGTCGGCGAGGAGCGGCGACAGGTTGAGGGTCTCGGCCGCCAGGGTCGCCTGGACCGAGAGGCGCGGCTCGGGTCCGGTCCCGAGGGTGACGGCGCCGGCCCCATCCAGGACGTCGTCGCCGAGCCCCACCCGCAGGCTCGGCCACGACACCGACCTGTCCCCGGCCTCGAACCGTCCGTCGAGCGAGAAGGCGCCGGCGAGCGCGGCGAGCGGTGCGTCGCGCCCGAGCCAAGCCAAAGTTTTCGGGAGCGCGCGGCTCTCGAACCGGGCGCGACGCAC
>NZ_VRVD01001151.1:0-761 GCF_008040015.1 Methylobacterium sp. WL18
GGTGAGCGCCCCGTCGCCGGCCGCGATCACCCGCGGCGCGTAGGGCGCGAGCCCGCCGCTCAGGTCGTTCGCCGTGGCGAAGACCTGGAGCGGCCCGGCGACGTCGAGGAGCTGCACCGCCGGGAAGGCCAGCAGCTCCACGGGGCGCGGGGTATCTGGCGAGAAACGAGGGGTCTTTGGCATCTCGGCCAGACCGTGGCGCGGTAGGGTCTCCCTGTCCAGCGCGGAGGCCCGCATGATTCCCCCCGAGACCCATCTGCAGATCGGTTCGCTCCTGTTCGAGGGGCTCGACCAGATCGACCTCACCGGGCCGTTCGAGGTCCTGTCGCGGATCCCCAATGCGACCTACCGGATCTACGGGCCGAGCCTGGACCCGGTGCGCGACCTGCGCGGCCTCCGGATCACCCCCGACGCCACCCTGGCGCAGGCGCCGCGCCTCGACGTGCTGCACATCCCCGGCGGCCAGGGCCAGGAGGCGCTGATGCGCGACGCCGCCGTGCTCGGCTGGATCCGCAGCCAGGCCTCGGGCGCCTCCCACGTCTTCTCGGTCTGCACCGGCGCGCTGCTGCTCGGGGCGGCGGGGCTGCTGGTCGGGCGGCGGGCGACGACCTACTGGAACGCGGTCCACCTGCTGCCTTGGTTCGGGGCGGAGGCGGTGGACGCGCGGGTGGTGATCGACCCCGATGCCGACGGCCGCACCTGGCTGTTCGCCGCCGGGGTCACCGCGGGGATCGACGGCGCGCTGCAGCTCGCGGCCGAGT
>NZ_VRVD01001152.1:0-752 GCF_008040015.1 Methylobacterium sp. WL18
GCGATGCTGCCGCCCCCGGAACCGCCGCCGCCGAAGCTCAGCTGTCCGGCATTCACGAGGCCGCCGCCCTGCGCCGAGAGGGTCGGGAACGGACCGGAGGTGGAGCCGCCGCCGAGGCTGAGTTGCCCCGGGTTGGCGATCGCCGTCAGCGGCTCCAGGGAGGCCGCCGCGGGGACCGTCGCGGTGGCGGACAGGTTCTGGGCCCAGGCCGGAGCGGCGAACGGGACCAGCAGGGCGGCGGCGAGGATGACCCGCATGGCGGTCGGATTCCACGAGACGGTGTGTCCGGGGCCAACACAACCGATTCGGACGGGTTCCGACGGTCTCCTCGCACGTCCCGGATCGAACGCCCCGCGGCGGGTCCGTGATCAGGCCGCCCGCACCCACACCGCGGTGTCGTGGAACGTGGCGCCGTCGTTGGGGGCGGCCGGCGTGTCGCCGATCAGCGCGTTGATGCCGCGCCCGCCCGAGAACGAGGCCGCCGGCCACAGGCTCTCGACCACCACGATCCCGGGCGGCTGCCCCTCCGCGAGGCGGGCGTGCAGCCGGACTTGGCCGCGGGCGTTGCCGATCTCCACCGCATCCCCGGTGGCGATCCCGAGGCGGGCGCCGTCCGCCGGATGGAGCAGGCAGGTCGGGCGGCCCTCGCGCCGGATCGATTCGGGGCTGTTGGAGAAGGTCGTGTTGAGGAACTGGCGGGCCGGCGGCGCCACCATCCGGAACGGGCGCTCGGCGTCGGCCGGCTCCGACAC
>NZ_VRVD01001153.1:0-751 GCF_008040015.1 Methylobacterium sp. WL18
ATGCCCGGACCGACCGGCGCGGCCGACGCGCCCTGCGGCGCCGCGGCCGCAAAGCCCAGCACCAGCAGGGCCGCGAGCAGGAATTTCCTCAGCACGTCTCGACTCCCTTCGCGTGATTGCGTCTTCGACGACGGACCGCACGCGGGACGAGAACCCGGTCGGCGGTCCGAAACGCTGCAACGCATGGGCGATGGGAAGCGTTGCAGCGTAACCACTACGGAGATTCGGACAGGGTTTATTTTTGACCTCGCCGCC
Organism: Methylobacterium sp. WL18; assembly: GCF_008040015.1. Classification (NCBI taxonomy): domain Bacteria; kingdom Pseudomonadati; phylum Pseudomonadota; class Alphaproteobacteria; order Hyphomicrobiales; family Methylobacteriaceae; genus Methylobacterium; species Methylobacterium sp. WL18. The sequence goes on from NZ_VRVD01001153.1 coordinate 256, forward strand.
CCGGACGGTCGTGGAGACGCAGCCAGCGCTCAGGCGATCTTGGTGGTCATGTCCTCGATGCGAGCCTCGGTGCTCTGGCGGACGAGGGCGATGCCGTGCTCGCAATCCTCGCGGCGCAGGTAGCCCTCGCCGGAATCCGCGATCACCTCGCCGTTGCGCGCGCGCAGGCGCCAGCGCCACTCGCCCTTGGCATCCCGATAGAGTTCGAACCGCATGGTGCAGCCTCTCGTCCGACGTGCCGGTGAGATGGGACACCCCGCGCAAAAAAGAAGCAGCCCCGGGAGGTTCCCCCGAGGCGGCGTCCGTATCAATCTGGAAGAATCCCGGTTTCAAAAGGTCGAGACCTTTTGCGGGTGCAGGGCAGAGCCCTGCGGATCTCTCGGGAGCTGCGCCCCCGAACCCTCTCTTCAAGAGCGGGGCGACCGCTCCAACCAGCCGATGGTGCGGCCTTCGCCGTTGCCGCCGCCGGCGCTGCGCGGGCGGGCATCGGCCCGCT
>NZ_VRVD01001154.1:0-751 GCF_008040015.1 Methylobacterium sp. WL18
GCCGCAGGGTCGCGAGCCCGGCGAGCACCACCACGGCCCCGGCGCCGATCGACAGCCCGCGCCCGAGGCTGCCGCCCCGGGCGAAGTACCAGGCGACCTCCGGGGGCAGGTTGGCGGACCAGACGATCAGGAACTGCACGAAGTGCATGAACGCCCAGAGCCCGAGCAGGACCACCAGGGGAACCAGCCGGCCGCGCCCGGGCGCCGTCCGGCCGCGGCCCACCGGCTCCGGCTCCTCCCAGGCGAGCAGGATCGCGGCTGCGAAGGCCAGCCCGCTCCAGGCGGTCATCACCAGCAGACCCAGCAGGGTCGAATCGAGCCGCGGGTCGAGGGAGGCGATCACGTCGGTGGTGAACAGCGTGCCGACCACCGCGTGGAGGCCCACCGCCGGCACGGTGCGGCCCTCGCCCGGCTCGTCGAAGGGCCGCGCGAACCGAATCGACAGCCAGGTCCAGGCGGCGAGATACGCGATCACCCGGGCCGCGAAGAACGGCGTGATGAACCAGAAAGCCGCCAGCGGTGTGCGGGGCGCCGCCCCGACCCACGGGTAGAGCACCGGCACCGCGGCGAGCAGGGGCAGCCCCAGCAGCGCGGCCACCGGCATCAGCGCCATGAGCCGGCGCAGGCCCGCCAGCATCTCGATCCCCCCGCGTTCGCGCACGCGCTTGCCGAAGCGTTCGGCCACGATCGTCACCGGCAGGGCGCCGACCGGCAGCGCCAGCAGGACGAGCCAGGCCGCCAGGTAGGAGGA
>NZ_VRVD01001155.1:0-750 GCF_008040015.1 Methylobacterium sp. WL18
CTTTACGGCTGCCGCGAGGGGGCGACCGGCCGCGACGCGGAGCGCCGCCGGCAGGGCCGGGGAATCCGGATGGATCGACCCGGGGCCGACAAGCCCCTCAAGCCGGCAGGACCACCACCTTCGTCTTGACCGGCGTGCGCGCGTAGAGGTGGATCATGTCCTGGCTGAGCAGGCCGACGCAGCCGCTCGTGATGCCGGAGCCGATCGTCTCGGGGTCGCTGCTCGCGTAGATCGTGTAGAGCGTGTAGGCGCCGTTCTGGTAGAGATGGAGCGTGCGGGCGCCGAGCGGGTTGTCGAGGCCCCCCGGCATGCCGCGGGCGTATTTGGCGGCCTCGGGCTGGCGCTTGATCATCTCCTTGGGCGGCGTCCAGGTCGCCCATTCGGACTTGCGGCCGACATAGGCGTCGCCGCTCCACAGGAACCCGTCGCGGCCGACATTGGCCCCGTAGCGGGTGGCGGATCCGTCGCCCTCGACGCGATAGACGTAGAAGTTGCGAGGATCGACCACGATCGTGCCGGCCGCCTCCTTGGTGTCGTAGCGGACCGTCTGGCGGAAATATTTCGGGTCGACCTTGCGGATGTCGGCCGCCGGGATCGGGAACTTCTCGTCGGGCATCGGCCCGTAGATCTTGGCCGCCTCGGCCAGGATCAGGCCATCGGATGTCGCGCAGCCGCCGAGCCCGAGCGCGCCCAGGCCGACGGCCGAGCCGGCCAGGAACGACCGGCGGCTGAGAAACCCCGCCTGCCCCC
>NZ_VRVD01001156.1:0-750 GCF_008040015.1 Methylobacterium sp. WL18
CCTTCACCTCGGCGGCGACCACGGCGAAGCCGCGTCCGGCCGCGCCGGCGCGGGCCGCCTCGATGGTGGCGTTCAAGGCCAGCAGGTTGGTCTGCTCCGCCACCGTCCGGATCAGGGTGACGACGGCGTCGATTTCGGCAGCCGCCTGCGACAGGCTCGAGACCGTGATCTCCAGCTGCTTGGTGTCGGTCAGCGCGGAGGCCGCGATCTCGCTGGTGCGGCGGACCCGCCCCTCGATCTCCCGGGCGGAGGCCGCGAACTCCTCGGCCGCACTGGCGATGCTGTCGACGATGTCGGCGGTCTGGCTCGAGGCACCCGCCACCACGGCGGCCCGGGCCGCCATGTCGCCGGCCGTTCCGGTGAGCGTCGCGGCGGCATCCTGCATCGAATCGGCCGATCCCGCGAGATCCGCCACGGCGCGGTGAGTCTCCCCCTCGAAGGCGCGGGTCGCCTCGGCCAGTTGCTCGGCCCGGACGCGGTCGCGGTCCCGCCGGGCCTGGGCCTCGGCATCGAGCGTCCGCTTCTCGATCAGGGCCGTCTGGAAGCCCGCGATGGCGCTGGCCATCTCGCCGATCTCGTCCCGGCGGTGGGTGAACGGGATGGTCCGGTCGAGGTCGTTGGCCGCCAGCGCGGTCATGCTGGATTTCAGTCGGCCCAGCGGCTTCTGGACTTGGCTGAGGATGATCCAGATCGCGGCGAGCAGGCCGAGGGCGAGCGCCACGGCGGGCACTACGATCAACGCCAGGCGGG
>NZ_VRVD01001157.1:0-746 GCF_008040015.1 Methylobacterium sp. WL18
GCCCTGGACGGGTCCCTGGCGGCCTTGCCCGACTGGGCGCGCGACGAGGCCCGGCACGCCGTCACCATGACGGGCGAGCTGACCGACTGCTTCGCGGGCCGCCGGGAAGGCGTGGCGGCGCTCTCGGGCTGGGCCGAGCGGCACCTCGCCGGCCCGGTGCGAATCTATGCCGGCCGCTCAGGCCTCGTCGCCCCGGAGGCGGCGGAAGAGGTTTTCGCGGACGTCGCCTCGGCCAATTGGCACGCCACGGCGGCGCTCGCCGGGCAGCATGCGCCGGACGCGCTCCTGATCGATGTCGGCTCGACCACAGCCGACCTGATCCCGATCGCCGCCGGCCGCCCGGCCGCCACCGGCTACAGCGACGCCGAGCGCCTGGAGACCGGGGAACTCGTCTATACCGGGATCGTCCGCACTCCGGTGATCGCGCTCACCGACCACGCTCCCTTCGGCGGTCGCCGCACCCGGCTGATGACCGAGACGTTCGCCCACATGGCCGACGTGTACCGGATCCTGGGGCTGCTGCCCGAGGGGGTCGACCAGCAGGCCAGCGGCGACCGCAAGGGCAAGTCCGTCGCCGAGAGCGAGACCCGGCTCGCCCGGATCGTCGGCCGGGATCGCGAAGAGGGCACCCCCGAGGCCTGGGCGCTGCTGGCAGGTCACTTCGCCGAGGTGCAACTGCGGCTGCTGCACGACGCCGCCGCCGCCCTGCTGAGCCGGGCCGACCTCGCCCCGGGAGCGCCCCTCAT
>NZ_VRVD01001158.1:0-745 GCF_008040015.1 Methylobacterium sp. WL18
GCTCACGCCGCCTGCATCCGGTTGCCGGCCAGGGCGGGGGCCAAAGCGGGAGCCTGGGCCACCGGCATGTCCGCCTCCGCGATCGGCCGGAACCGCCCGGTGGTGCCGTCATAGGCCAGCAGCGCGCCGGACTCGATCTCGAAGAACCAGCCGTGCAGGCGCAAGCGGCCCTTGGCCAGGCCGGCGGCGACGCTCGGATGGGTGCGCAGGTTGGCGAGCTGCACCACCACGTTCTCCAGGGCGAGCGCCCGGTGACGCTCCTGCGGGTCCATCCCCTCGGGATAGGCCTCGCAGACGATGCGCTCGGCCGCCTCGGCGTGGCGCAGCCAGGCCGCGACGCTGGGCATCTTCTTCAGGAGGTCCGGCTTCATCAGGCCGCCCATGGCGCCGCAATCGGAATGGCCGCAGATCACGATGTCGCGCACCCCCAGGGCCACCACGGCGTACTCGATCGCCGAAGAGACGCCGCCGATCACGTCGGAGGCCGGGGGCACGATGTTGCCGGCGTTGCGGCAGACGAACAGGTCGCCCGGCCCCGCCTGGGTGATGTGCTCGGGCGAGACCCGGGAATCCGCACAGGCGATGATCAGCGCGCTCGGGTGCTGACCGTCGCGCACGAGCTGCTGGTACATCTGGCGCTGGCCGGGGAAGACGCTGCCCTGGAAGCTGGCGATGCCCTGGATGATGCTGTTCACGTGCGGGGACCCTGCGACTGGGAATCGGGCTGGGGGGATCGGGCTGGGGA
>NZ_VRVD01001159.1:0-744 GCF_008040015.1 Methylobacterium sp. WL18
GGCGCATGTCGGGTGGGGGAGGGGCGGGGAAGGGTGCGAGAGAAGACCCTTCCAGCGGATGCCGCCGCGTTACAGCTTTCTTCCTCGACACCCCCGCCCCACCGTCATGGCGACCGTAGCGAAGCAACCCCGGGGCGCTGCGCGATCTTAAGCTGGTGCATCACCGGGTCGCTTCGCCGTGCTCGCAATGACGGCGTGAAGCGCGCATGATTCGGCCAGAAGCTATCCACAGACACGTCGATCACGCGCTGTAGCGAGCCTGGAAACTCGTCGTTCTCAGGTGCGCTCGCTCACTCGGAAAAGCGCCCGTCAGCCCTCGATCCCCGCCCGGTCGAGGGCCGCTCGGATATCGTCCGCACTCAGCGTCCGGATCACCGGACCCGAGGTCCAGATCAGCATCGGCCGAATCGTCCGCTCCGGATAGATCTCGCCGAGCAGGCGCGCGTAGAGCGCGATCTGTCCGGCTTCCGCAGGCGGTAGCGGCGCGTCCTCGGGCGGCGGGCGGCCGGTCTTGAAGTCGGCGATCCGGATCGTGTCGGTCGCGACGGAGAGGCGGTCGACGCGGCCCTGCACCACCCGTTCGCCACCGCCGGCTCGCACCCGGCCGGACAGGTTCACCTCGGCCCGGGCGTCGGGTGCGAAGAGCGGGGCGAGGTCCGGATCGTCGATGATCCGCAGCACCGAGCGGACGATTCCGGAGGTTGCCGGCCGCGGCAGGCCGGGGGCGCGGGCCCGCACGAAAGC
>NZ_VRVD01000115.1:0-10036 GCF_008040015.1 Methylobacterium sp. WL18
AGCCGCGCCCGCGGCAGCCCGGTCTCGGCCATGGCCCGCGCGATCAGGGCTTCGCCGAGATCGCCCACCGCCTCGGCCACGGCGTCCAGGAAGCTGGCGCGCACCGCGGGGGTCGACTCGGAAAAGCTCGGGAACGCCGCATCCGCCAGCGCGCATGCCGCCTCGACCTCGGCCGCGCCGGCGGCCGAAAAGGCGGGCTCCAGCGCCGCCCCGCTTGCGGCGTCGGCGGCCCGGAACGTATCGGTGGTGGTCGCATCCTCGGCGCCGATCAGGATCGTGCCGCGAAGCTCCGCGTTCATCGTCAGCTCTTTACTCATACAAATAACTTAGAGCAGTTGTGCAGTGGCTGCAAGCGTCGCAGCACTATGGTGCTTGTGGGTGTTGGCGCTTGCACTCCTACAACTTCAGGGTACGATCGCGGTGATCCTGCCCCGTCCTGGCGGCTTCGGACCGGAGGTGACAGTTGAGGGGGGATCCGGGCTACGAGGACATCAAGCTGCCGCTGGCCTCGGGCTCGCGCAGGATTCACGGTTCGGTGGCGCGCGATCTGGGCATCGCGATCCTGGCCGGCCGGTACGCGCCCGGGGACGTGCTACCGGGCGAGATCGAGTTCTCGGAGCAGCTCAAGGTCTCGCGCACCGCCTATCGCGAGGCGATTCGCATCCTGAGCGCCAAGGGGCTGGTGGAGAGCCGGCCGCGCACCGGCACCCGTGTGACCCAGCGCAGCCGCTGGAACCTGCTCGACCCGGATATCCTCGCCTGGGCGTTCGAGGCCGAGCCGAGCGAAACGTTCATCCGGGACCTGTTCGAACTGCGGATGATCGTCGAGCCGGCGGCGGCGGCCCTGGCGGCCGAGCGGCGTTCCGCCCTCGACATCTCCCGGATGGGGCACGCCCTGGAGGAGATGGGACGCTACGGCCTCGCCACCGAGATCGGTCGGGCCGCCGACCAGGCGTTCCACAACACGATCCTGGAGGCGGCCCGCAACGGACCCTTGATGGCCCTGTCGAGTTCCATTGCCGCTGCCGTGACTTGGACGACGATCTTCAAGCAGCGTCGCAGCGCCCTGCCCCGGGACCCGATGCCGGATCACCGGATCCTGTACGAGGCGATCGTGGCCGGCGATGTCGAGGCGGCGCGGGTGGCGATGACCGAACTGGTCCGCCTCGCCCTGTCCGACACCGAACTGTCCCTGACGGCGTGAACCCCGCCGCGGCGGCGGCGGCGGGGTTCCGCGTCAGTGGTTGTCGCGCGGCAGGCCGCTGGTCTGGGCGATGCGCTGGAAGCGCTCGGACCCCTCCAGGATCGCGCCGGTGTGCATCTGCCCCACGCTCGCGCGCTGGATCGCCTGCCACGGGGTCTGGGATGCCGGATAGGCGTATCCCCCGGCCTCCTCCAGGGCCTTGCGCCGCCGCTCGATCTCGTCCGCGTCGAGCAGCATGTCGGCGGTGCCGCGCTTCAGGTCGATCCGCACGCGGTCGCCGGTGCGCAGCAGCGCGAGCCCGCCGCCGACCGCCGCCTCGGGCGAGGCGTTGAGGATCGAGGGCGAGGCCGAGGTGCCGGATTGGCGCCCGTCGCCGAGGCAGGGCAGCGCGTGCACGCCTGAGCGGATCAGGTAGGCGGGCGGGCGCATGTTCACCACCTCGGCCGCCCCCGGATAACCGACCGGGCCGGCGCCCCGCATGATCAGGATGCTGTTGTCGTCGATCGCCAGCGCTGGGTCGTCGATCCGGTGGTGGTAATCCTCCGGTCCGTCGAACACGACGGCCCGGCCCTCGAAGGCCTCCGGATCGTCGGGGTTCGAGAGGTAGCGTTCCCGGAACTCCTCGCCGATCACGCTGGTCTTCATGATCGCCGCGTCGAACAGGTTGCCGCGGAGCACCAGGAAGCCTGCGGCCTCCTTCAGCGGCCGGTCGATCGGCCGGATCACATCCTCGTCCTCGATCACCGCACCGCGGCAATTGTCGCCGATGGTGCGCCCGTTCACCGTCAGGGCGCCCTCGTGGAGCAGCCCGCGCTGCATCAGCTGCGCGGCCACTGCCGGGAGACCGCCCGCGCGGTAGTAATCCTCGCCGAGATACTCGCCGGCCGGTTGCAGGTTGACCAGGAGCGGCACGTCGAGGCCGTGGGTCTGCCAATCGGCGATGTCGAGTTCGACGCCGGCGTGGCGGGCGAGCGCGGCCAGGTGGATCGGGGCGTTGGTCGAGCCGCCGATCGCCGAATTGAGCACGATCGCGTTGAGGAAGGCCTCCCGGGTCAGGATGTCGGTCGGCTTGAGGTCCTCGGCGACCATCTCGACCACGCGCTTGCCCGTGAGGTAGGCGACCTCCTGTCGGTCCCGGTAGGGGGCCGGGATCGCCGCGGAGCCCGGCAGCATCATGCCGAGCGCCTCCGCGAGCGCGTTCATCGTCGTCGCCGTGCCCATGGTGTTGCAGTAGCCCGTGGAGGGCGCGGACGAAGTCACCAGCTTGATGAATCCGTCGTGGTCGATCTCGCCCGCCGCCAGCATCTGGCGCGCGCGCCACACAATCGTGCCGGAGCCGGTGCGCTGGCCCTTGTACCAGCCGTTGAGCATCGGGCCCACCGACAGGGCGATGGCCGGGATGTTCACGGTGGCGGCCGCCATCAGGCAGGCCGGCGTGGTCTTGTCGCAGCCCGTGGTCAGCACGACCCCGTCGAGGGGGTAGCCGTACAGGAGCTCGACCAGCCCGAGATAGGCGAGGTTGCGGTCGAGGCCGGCGGTGGGCCGCTTGCCGGTCTCCTGGATCGGATGGACCGGGAATTCGAGCGCGATGCCGCCGGCCTCGCGGATGCCCTCACGCACGCGCTCCGCCAGCACGAGGTGGTGCCGGTTGCACGGCGACAGGTCGGAGCCGGTCTGGGCGATGCCGATGATCGGCTTGCCCGAGCGCAGCTCGTCGAGGCTCAGGCCGAAGTTCAGGTAGCGCTCCAGGTAGAGCGCGGTCATGTCGATGTTGTCGGGGTTGTCGAACCACGCGCGCGAGCGCAGGGGCCGTGTGTTCGGGCGATCGGTCATTTCGTGTGGGTCCGGTGTGCCGCGCTAGTGGAGAAGCGGTAGGTGATGACGTTCCGGTAGGTCTTGCCCGGATCGAGGCGGGCCGAGCCGAAGGCCGGCTGGTTCGGGGTGTCGGGAAAAAGCTCGGGCTCGATCGCGAGGGCGTCCGACTGCCGGTAGGCCAGGCCGGACTTGCCCACCGCGGTCGCGTCGAGGAAGTTGCCCGCGTAGAATTGGACGCCCGGCTGGTTGCTGGCGACTTCGAGGATCCGGCCGGATTCGGGGTCCTCGACCCGGGCCACGAGATGCGGCTCGGTCGTGGGGGCGTCGGTGACGACCCAGTTGTGGTCGTAGCCGCGCCCGCGCACGATCTGGATGTCGCGTCCGTCGCGGATGCGGTCGCCGATCACCGTCGGTGTGCGGAAGTCGAACGGCGTACCCGCCACCGGGACATGCGCGCCCGTGGGGATCAGCGTCGCGTCCACGGGCGTGTAGCGCTCGGCCGGGATCGTCAGGACGTTGCCCAGGATCGAGCGGCCGGAGCCCTCCCCGGCGAGGTTGAAGAAGCTGTGGTTGGTCAGGTTGACGATCGTCGGCTTGTCGGTGGTCGCCTGGTAGATCACGGACAGCGTGTCGGTGTCGTCCAGCGCGTAGGTTGCGGTCACGGTGAGCGTACCCGGATAGCCTTCCTCGCCGTCCGGGCTGACGTAGCGCAGGCTGACCGACGGCGCGGCGCCGCCCTTGACCTCTGTGATGGTCCAGAGCCGCTTGTCGAATCCCGCCGTGCCGCCGTGGAGCGCGTTGGATCCGTCATTGGTCGCCAGCGTGTAGGTCCGGCCGTCGAGGGTGAAGCGGCCTCCGCGGATCCGGTTGGCGTAGCGCCCGACGCTCACTCCGAAATAGTTGGGCTTGGCCAGGTAGCCGGCGAGATCGTCGTAGCCGAGGACGATGTCGGCGGGCTTTCCGGCGCGGTCCGGGACTTCGAGCGTCCGCAGCAGGGCGCCCCACGAGATCACGCGGGCGGTGACGCCCCTGCCGTTGGTCAGCGTCACCTCTTCGACCGTCCGGCCGTCCGGCAGGGTGCCGAACACGGTGCGGACCGGCTCGGCACCCTGGGCCGCCACAGGGATCGCCGCGCAGGCGCCCAGCGCCACAGCCCCGACTCCACGCATGTGATCTCCCCGCAAGATGCCCGCCTCCCGCTTGCCGATCGTGCGCCGGCGCTCGACGCGTGCCGCGGTTGACGTCTTAAACTCCGCTATATACTCATACAAATGAAATTCACAACATCGGGCCGCGGCAAAGCGGCCCCGGGATGAGGAAACGTTTGATGGCAGGACCGATCGCGAGCATCGGAGCGCCCGCGGCTGGAACGGCGTCGGCCGACCGCGGCAGCTACCGCCCGGCCCTCTCGCTGCTCGCGAGCCTCTTCTTCATGTGGGGCTTTATTACGGTCATCAACAACACTCTGCTACCCCATCTCAGGAGCGTCTTCGACCTCGATTACACGCAGACCACGCTGATCGAGTCGGTGTGGTTCATCGCGTATTTCGTGGCCTCGATCCCGGCCGCGAAGCTGATCGCGCGCATCGGCTACCAGCGTGCCCTGGTGGTGGGCCTCGGCATCATGGCGCTGGGCACGCTGGGCATGGTCCTGGCCTCGCATCAGGTCTCGTACGCGATCACCCTCACCGCCCTGTTCGTCATCGCGAGCGGCATCACCCTGCTCCAGGTCGCGGCCAACCCCTACGTGGCGGTGGTCGGCCCCCCGGAGACCGCCCCGGCGCGCCTCAACCTCGTCCAGGCCTTCAACTCGCTCGGCACGACGCTCGCGCCGCTCTTCGGCGGCTACCTGATCCTCGGACGCTCGGCTTCGGGCAACCTCGCCGTCGGCACGACCCTGACCGCGGCCGAGCGACTGGCCGACGCGCAGTCGGTGCAACTCCCCTACCTGATCGTGGCGGCGATCCTCGTCGTGCTCGCCGTGGTGATCGCACGCTTCCCGCTTCCCGCCATGGGCGGCGGCGCAGGCGAGGCCGCGAAGCAGGCCGCCAAGGCCGAGCGCACCGGCCTGTCGCTCTGGCGCCACCGCAACCTCGTGCTCGGCGTGCCGGCGATCTTCATCTACCTGATCGCCGAGATCGGGGTGTCGAACCTGTTCATCAACTTCGTCTCGCAGCCCGAGATCGGCGACCTCACGCACACGCAGGCCTCGCATTACCTGTTCCTGCTCTGGGGCGGGATGATGATCGGCCGCTTCGTCGGCAGCTACCTGATGCAGGTGCGGTCCGCCGAGACCATCCTGGCTGGCGCCGCCCTGGCGGCCTTCACGGTCATGCTGGTGGCGACCTTCGCGACGGGGGCGCTGGCCATGTGGGCGCTGATCTCGGTGGGGCTGTTCCACGCGGTCATGTTCCCGACGATCTTCACCCTCGGCATCCGCGGCCTGGGCCCGCTGACCGAGGAGGGGGCGGGGCTGCTGATCATGGCGATCGCCGGGGGCTCCCTGGTGGTGGTGCAGGGCTGGGCCGCCGACCGGTTCGGCCTGCAGCACTCCTTCCTCATCACGGCCGCCTGCGAACTCTACGTCCTGTTCTTCGCGCTGTGGGGCAGCCGGCCGGGCCTGGGTGCCTCCGACCGCGCCTGAGAAGATATCGGCCACCGTCCACGGTTCAGCGTAACGCGGTGGGCTGCGGTCCTCCGCCGGACTCGAGAAGGCGATCCCATGGAGGCACAGTTCCGCATCGTCGCCCGCCCCGAGCGCGACCGGCTCGGCGAAGGACCCGTCTGGGTGCCCGAGCGGGGGCGGCTGTTCTGGGTGGACATCGAGGCCCCGGCCCTGCGCTGGCTCGACCTTGCCGGCGGCGCCACGGGCACGTGCCCGTTTCCCGAGCCGATCGGCTGGATCATCCCCCGGGCCGGCCGGCGCGACTTCGTGATCGGCCTGAAGAGCGGATTCGCGCTGTTCGATCTGGAGGCCGACCAAGTCACGCCGATCGGCAATCCGGAGCCGGACTTTCCGGACAACCGCCTGAACGACGCCAAGGTCGACTCGGCCGGCCGCATCTGGGCCGGGAGCATGCACCAGGCCGAGACCGCGGTCTCGGGCGCCCTGCACCGGCTCGACCCGGACTTGAGCTGGCGACGGATGGACGGCGCCTACGGCGTCGCCAACGGTCCGACCTTCAGCCGCGACGGCCGGATCCTCTATCACAGCGACAGCGCCGCCCGGACCGTCTTCGCCTTCGACCTCGCCGCCGACGGGACCCTGGCGGGGAAGCGGGAATTCCTGCGCTTCCCCGAGGCGTGGGGCTGGCCCGACGGGATGACCACGGATGCGGACGGCTGCCTCTGGATCGCCCACTGGGGTGCGGGCCGGATCAGCCGGCTGGATCCGGACGGGCGCCTCCTGAGGGCCATCCCGCTCCCGGCCACGAACATCACGAGTTGCGCCTTCGCGGGACCTGGGCTCGACCGGCTGTTCGTCACGTCGGCGTCGCGGGGCGTCGAGCACGAGCCGTCCGCAGGCGCGCTGTTCGAGCTCGATGTCGGCGTAACCGGCCTGCCGCCCCGGGCGTTCGGGGGCTGACCGCTGATCCTCCGGCCGGGCGCACCGTCCGAGGGCTCGCTATATCGTGTGGCCGCTTCCCTCGGATGGGGGATGCGGCGCGGGAGTGCCGCGTCTACGGTCGGGCCTTCTCCGAGACGAGACCACCTTCAAACCCGCCCGGCCCGTGCCGCGGCGGGTTCTTTGATCGCGGTGGCATCACGCACGGATCGGCAGGCGGCCGACCACCGCGCCGGTCGCATCCCGCACGACGAGGGTCCACGACCCGCCGGACGCGCCCGTGCCGACGGAACCCGCCATCTCTCCGATCACGCTGCGCGCCTCGTCCAGGGCCTCCTCCAGGCTCTCGGCCTCGACGCCCACCTCGTCCCGGATCCGCTCCCGGCCGTTCTCGACATCGAAGTAGAAGCGCTCGGGCACCGACATCCCCCTGATGAACCCCTGTGGCGGGCGCCCGGACTATCTCTACGTAGTTTGATGGGCGACCGCGACCAACGTCGGCTGCGATAAACCTTAACCTAGCTAAAACGTGAATTGGACCGATTCACCACAATGCGTCCGGGATTTGAGCGCGTCGATCTACTATAGATCTGGCAGATAGCCCGCCCACCCACACCCGGTGGCCCGAAGCGGCGGCGCTTCTGACCTTGGGGCTTAGCCATGACGACCGCCGATGAGCCGCCTGCCGTGAAGGGAACGGGCGGCGGTTCAAACAGAAAAGAGATGGTACGGGCGCATATCCGAAGCGTTCTCTCAAAGATCAGTGCTTCATCAATACCCAAAGATCAGACGCGCTGATGGCGGCTTGACCATACGCCCTTGGGTGATGGGAGGAGCGACGGTCTCCGCGCACGACCGCCTTTTTACGTAGCAACGCCCTTCGAAATGGCGGGTTTCTGAAACCTCCAGCCTCGTAGCGCCGTAACCGACCCATGGCGGAAAACACCCCCCTTCGCGCCCATATCCGCGCGGTCTTGCTCAGGCTGGTGCGGACTTTGACCGACCGGACGGGCCCGCGCGGGCCGACGCCGCCATAGGGTCACCGCCCGCGCGATCGTCGCGACGGCGTCGCCGTCTCCGACCCGTTAACCCTTCGTCAACCATGCGCCGACACAGTTCCGGACGGAGGGCTGGGCCATGGTTCGACGCCGGGATTTCGACGCATTGAGCGAAGCGCAGATCGCCGCGCGGCGCACGCAGAAGCGCTGGGTCGAGCCCAAGGCGCAGTTCCGCCCGGATGCGCCGCAGGCGGTGACCGAGCTGCTCGACACGATCCAGCACGTGGCCGAGGCGGCCACCGGCGAGCGCAGCTTCCTGCACCTGCGTCCCGTGGCCGGCGGCGCGCGCGGCCGCGCACATTAACGCCCGCCACCTCTCAAGTCCGGGCCCGCCCACGGGCTGGCGAGCGCCGGCCGGTTCTGCAACAAGGCCGAGATGAGCCGGCGTACAGCCTTCGATCTCATCCCCACCGGTGCGCCGCCCGTGCCCGGCCGATGCCGCGCGGTCCGCGCGTGAGCGGTGCCCTGAGCGCGGACGAGGCGGAGGTTCTCCGGCGCCGCACCCGTGCCCTCGAGGACGAAGTCACCCGCCTGCGCACCGCGCTCGCCGCGAGCCGGGTGGAGGTACGGGACGAGGCGTCGCGGGACGAGACCGCCTTCGACCGCGCGTACTGGCACCGGCCCGCCCATAGCGACGCGATCCTGCCCGATCCCGATCCCGAGCGGATCGACGATGCCGAGTTCCGCCGGCTCGCCGACCACCTGCCGATCCTGTGCTGGCTCGCCCGCGGCGACGGCTATCTCTACTGGTACAACAGGCGCTGGCTCGATTACTGCGGCACCACGCAGGCGGCCATGGCTGGCTGGGGCTGGCAGAGCGTCCACGACCCGGAGGCGCTGCCCCGGGTGACGGCGGTCTGGGCCGCCTCGATCGCCACCGGCGAGCCGTTCGAGATGGTGTTTCCCCTGCGCGGGGCCGACGGCATGTTCCGGCCGTTCCTGACGCGGATCGTGCCGCTGCGGGACGCCACCGGCCGGGTTGTGCGCTGGTTCGGCGTCAACGCCGAGATCGGTGCCCAGGTCCGGGCCGAGGCGGCGCTGCGCACCTCCGAGACGCGCCTGCGCCGGGCCCAGGAGGCCGGCGGCGTTGGCGTCTTCTCCATCGACCTCGACCAGAACGTCATCCACGCCACGCCGCACTTCTTCCGCCTGTACGGCCTGGCCGAGCAGGAGACGCTGCCGATCGACGCGGTCGTCCGCCTCGTCATCCCGGAGGATGCCGGACGCGTCGCGCAATGGGCGGACCGGGGCGCCGGCCTGACCGATGCCGACGTGGCCTATCGGATCCGGCGGGCGGATGACGGCGCGGAACGCTGGATCGCCCGCCGCGGCGCGCTCGAACGCGACCCCGAGGGCCGCCCGATCCGGTTCGTCGGGGCGGTGCGCGACATCACCGACCACAAATCCGCCGAGCAGCGGGCGGAGGCCGACCGGCGCGAGCTGCGCCTCATCACCGACGCGCTGCCGGTGCTCATCGCCTTCATCGACCGGGACTACGTCTACCGCTTCGCCAACGCGGCGTATCAGGACTGGTTCTTCCGCCCGGCCGCGGAGATCGTGGGTCAGGACGTGCGGGTGCTGCTCGGGCCCGCGGCCTTCGAGCTGCGCCGCGCCTATGTCGAGCGCGCCCGCGCCGGCGAGGCCGTCCGGTTCGAGATCGCCTGGCCCCACCAGGATGGGCGCCACCGCGACGCAGAGATCCGCTACCTGCCCCGGCGCGGCGCCGACGGTGCGGTCGACGGATTCCACGTGTTCGTGCAGGACATCACCGACCGCAAGCGGGTCGAGGCCACCCTCCTCTCCGAGGTCACCCAGCGGACCCGCGAGCGCGACCGGCTGTGGGAGACCACCAACGACCTGATGGGCACAGCGGGCCTCGACGGATTCCTCAAGACCGTCAATCCGGCCTGGACGCACATGCTCGGCTGGAGCGAGGCGGAACTGCTCGGCCGGCCGTTCCTGGACATCGTCGATCCGGGCGACCACGCCGAGACCGCCGAGGTGGTGGGCCGCCTGTCGGCCGGCGAGACGGTGGCGGGCTTCGTCGACCGCGTCCTGACCCGCGCGGGCGAGCGCCGGGTGGTGATGTGGACGGCGGTGCCCGATCCGGGAACCGGGCTGTTCTACATCGTCGGGCGGGACCTCACCGAGCAACGCCGGGTCGAGGAGCAATTGCTCCAGGCGCAGAAGATGGAGGCGATCGGCCAGCTCACCGGCGGCATCGCCCACGACTTCAACAACCTGCTGACCGGCATCGTCGGCTCCCTCGACCTGATGCAGACCCGCATCCAGCAGGGCCGCACCGACGCGATCGAGCGCTATGCCCGCGCGGCCCTGTCGTCGGCCAACCGCGCCGCGGCGCTGACCCACCGCCTCCTCGCCTTCGCCCGGCGC
>NZ_VRVD01001160.1:0-741 GCF_008040015.1 Methylobacterium sp. WL18
GGCCTACCCGGCCCGCCCTGGTGCACCGGCCTGCGGCGACCTCGCGCCGGCCTGCGGCGTCATCTCTCAAGCCTGCGGCGGCCTCCCCCCAGCCTGCGGCGTCAACTCTCAAGCCTGCGGCGCCCTCGCCCCGGTGCAGTTCCTGGCGACCTCGGGCTCGCTGATCGACCTCGATGCCCTCGCCCGGGTCGGGCCGTTCCGCGCCGACTTCTTCATCGACGGCGTCGAGCTGGAATGGTGCTTTCGCGCCTGGAGTCTCGGTTACGGCTGCTACCTCGCCCGGGACGTCGCGATCCCGCACCGGGTCGGGGGCGGGGTGATCCGCGGCTTCGGGATCGCGATGCCGCGCCAGCCCCTGTTCCGGATGGCGACCTACCTGCGCAACGCGGTCTATGCCTGGCGCCTGCCGCACGTGCCCCTGCGCTGGAAGCTCGCCCAGGCCGCCTACCTGCCGCTCCAGGCCGGGCTGTACTGGGCGGATTCGGGCTGGCGGCCCGCCGTCCTGCTGCGGTTGCTCGGAGCCGCCCGCGACGGCGCCCTCGGGCGTCTCGGGCCCCCGCGGGATCGCCCATGACCGACCGCGCCGCCCTCGACGTGGTGATCGTCAACTGGAACGGCGGCGCCCTGCTCCGGGCCTGCCTGGCGAGCCTCGCGGCCGTGCAGGAGGCCGCCGCCGTGCAGGTCATCGTGGTGGACAACGCCTCGCAGGACGGTTCGGCGGACGACCTGCCCGCCCTGCCC
>NZ_VRVD01001161.1:0-740 GCF_008040015.1 Methylobacterium sp. WL18
CCGCGAAGGCCGCGCCCTGGGCGTACGGGATGTCGAGGTCGATCAGGTCCGGCACGTCCGCCTCCTCGGCGACCCCGGTGGCGACCAGGCGGATGCCGGCCCGGGCCAGGGCCGGGGCGAGATCCTCGATGGCGATGTCAGACAGGCGCCGCCGCTCCGACCCCGGCCGCAGCAGCAGCTCGGCCGGGACCTTGACCTGGCCGACCCCCAGCCCCGCGAGCTGGGCCACGTCGAAGCGCAGGTCGTCCGCCCGGTCGAGGCTGAACCCGATCCGGCCCCGCAGCGGCAGGAGCAGTCCGCGCTGCCCGCCATCGAGACCCTGCCAACTCGCCTGCGGCAGCGCGATCGCCAGCCCGGCCAGGGCGGGATCGTCCGCGACCGTACGGGCCAGCTCGCGCAGCAGCCCGGGCTCGAACAGCGAGAGCGGCGACAGGCCGTAGGTCAGCATGGTCTCGCTGCCCCGGCGGGCGAGGTGGCGGACCACGATGGCGGCTCGCTGCAGCATGCGCCGGTCGAGTTCGGTGGTGCGGCCGTAGCGTTCCAGCACCGGCAGGAACACCTCCGGCTCGGTCAGTTCGCCATCGACCCGCAGGCGGGCCAACGCCTCGTAAGCCGAGACCTTGCGCTGGGGCAGGGTCACCACCGGCTGCAGGTGGATCTCCAGGGCATCCGCCTCGAAGGCCCGGACGATCTCGGCCTCGCGGTCGGCCCAGGGCGCGGCGGCCCGGGGGGCGGGACGG
>NZ_VRVD01001162.1:0-739 GCF_008040015.1 Methylobacterium sp. WL18
CGCCCGCTCCGTCCGAGCCGGCCCCCGATCCCACTGCGGCCGCCGCCGCGCAGGTCGAGCAGCCCTGCGGGGCCCGCGCGGCGCGCTACGAGGGTGGCAAGGGGTTCAAGATGGTCGTGACCCGCGCCGGGCAGGTGCGGACCACGAATCCGCTCCGGCCGCTGACCCCGGAGGTGAACGAGGTCCTGCAGGTGGTGATCGCCGGCAAGGTCGCCACCGCGTACGGGCCGGATTTCGCCACGCTGCGGCGCGGCACGGCGCCGGCCACCATTGAGGCGATGCTCGGCGGGCCGATCCGCTGGCAGCCGTCCCTGCCGATCCTGGCGGACCCGATCACCATCGTGGCCGAGGAGGGCTCGACCCTGGCGCAGCTCGCGTTCCGCGCCTGCGAGGATCCCCCCGCCGTCAAGGCCGCGCCGAAGGCCCAGGCCAAGAAGAAGGCCCCCGTCCGGCGCGCGGCGCCGAAGGAGGCCACCCAGAAGGCGCCCCCGGGCTTCTCCATGCCCCAGGGCGCGATCGCCGAGTGAGCGCCTACTTCTGCTTGGCGATGACTTTGTCCTTGATCCCGTCGTAGACGCTCTGCGGGATGATCTTCTTGGAGACGAGGTCGTCCTTGCCGCGATAGGGCCGGCCCTTGATGATCGCGGCGGAGCGGGCGGCGCCGATGCCCGGGAGGGCGTCGAGGTCGGCGGCGCTGGCGCTGTTGAGGTCGAGCAGCGCGCCCTTGGCGGCGTTCGGC
>NZ_VRVD01001163.1:0-738 GCF_008040015.1 Methylobacterium sp. WL18
CCCCTGTGCGGATCGGCCTGTCGGCGCCGCTCACCGGGCCGGATGCCGCCTTGGGCCAGGGGCTCCGGCAGGGCGCCGAGCAGGCTGTCGCCGACCAGAACCGCGCCGGCGGCAGCCGTCCGAAATTCGCCCTGGTGCCGGCCGACGATGCCGGCGATCCCAGGCAAGCCCTCGCCGCCGCGAAGAAATTCGCCGGTGAAGGCGTGCGCTTCGTGGTCGGGCCGTTCGAGTCCGGGGCGGTCGCGGCGGCGGCTCCGGTCTACGAGGAGGCCGGCGCCGTGATGGTCGCGCCCGGCGCCGCCTATACGCCTCTGACCGGCCGCGGGTTGTGGAACCTGTTCCGGCTGGGCCCGAGCGACGCGCAGCAGGGCCGGGCGGCGGGGAGCTATCTCGCCAAGGCGTTCGCCGGCCGGCGCGTCGCCATCGTCAACGATCGCTCGACCTACGGGCGCGGCCTCGCCGAGGCGGTGGCGGCGCGCCTGAAGGAGGCCGGCACCCCGGAGGTGCTGTTCGACGGCTTTCCCCGCGGCACACGCGACCTCTCCGATCTCATTGGGCGGGTGAAGGCGGCCCGGGTCGAGGCCGTGTATTTCGGGGGGCTGGCGCCGGAGGCCGCCACCCTGGTTCGCGCCCTGCGCGAGGCGTCCATCGGCGCAACGCTGGTGGCGGGCGACGGCATCCTCGATCCCGCCTTTGCGGCCGTCGCCGGCCCGGCCGGGGAGGGGACCGTGATGACCC
>NZ_VRVD01001164.1:0-738 GCF_008040015.1 Methylobacterium sp. WL18
CCCGGGCACCGTCGGCCGCCTGCAGGGCGCCGGACGGGTTGAGAACCGGGATCTGGGGTTCCGCCGGCACGGGGCTGCGCAGCCAATCCGGCTCCGGCTTCGTCGCCGCGATCGGCGACGGCACGTCCGGCGGACGGTGCTGCGTCTCCGCGCCGTCCTGCCACAGCGTCGCGGGTCCGTAGGGCAGCTCCAGGGTCTGCCCGGCGCCGAGGGCGGCTTCCAGGCCGGCCCGGACCATCCGGCACCACGCGGCCTCGCTCTCGCGCTCGTGGCCCCGGAACGGCGCCACGATCAGCCGGTCGGCGGCCCGGGTCATGGCCACGTAGAGAAGGCGGTTGTGCTCCTGGCGCGCCCGGGCGAGCAGTGCCGCGCGGGCCTCGCCGGTGGCGGCGCAATCCTGCGTCTTCCCGCTGGACCAGACCGGCGGCAGCATCGCGCGACCGACCGGCAGCGGCAGCAGCGGCGGGTCGTTGCGCCCGAGCGGCTCGCAGCCGTCGATCACGACGACGACCGGCGCCTCCAGGCCCTTGGCCCCGTGCACCGTCATCACCCGGACCTCGTCGCGGCCCGATTCCATGTCGCGCTTGACCGTGTGGCCGGCCTCGGTGCCGACGTAGCGGGCCAGGAAGCCGCCGAGCGAGGGTGCGTCCTCGCCTGTCTCGGCCTGGGCGGCGGCGGCGAGGAAGACGTCGATGGCGTCGCCGGCCTCGCCCCCGAGCCGGGCGACCAGCTTGGCCC
>NZ_VRVD01001165.1:0-727 GCF_008040015.1 Methylobacterium sp. WL18
GCCCGAGGGCGCTCGCGACGAAGTCGTGGCCGTCGCGCGCCTCTCCCTTGATGGCGAAGAACAGGTCGCCCAGCTGCAGCGTGCGGGTGTCGATCGACGCGCCGCCGATCGGGCGGTCTGCGCCGATCAGGCGTCCGCCGGTGGCGGCTTCGAGCTCGTCACGGGTCCAGAGTGCGGTCATGTCAGCCCCCGGTCACCATCCGGCCGCGCCATCAACGTGCGGCCCCGGCGATGGCGGCGCGCAGGACCTCATGGTCAGAGAACGGCAGCGTCCGATCTCCCACGATCTGGCCGGTTTCATGGCCTTTGCCGGCCACGACCAGCACGTCGCCGGGGCCGAGTCGCCGCACGGCCGAGCCAATCGCCTCGGCCCGGTCGCCGATTTCTTCCGCGTTGGGCGCTGCCGCCAGGATCGCCCGCCGGATCGCTTGGGGTTCCTCCGTGCGGGGATTGTCGTCGGTGACGAACACAACATCCGCCAGGCGCTCGGCGATAGCCCCCATCAGCGGGCGCTTGCCCCGATCGCGGTCGCCGCCGCAGCCGAACACCACGACCAGCCGGCCGGACGCGAACGGGCGCAGCGCGGTCAGCACGCTCTCCAGCGCCTCGGGCTTGTGGGCGTAGTCGACCAGGCACAGGCCGCCCCGCGCCTCACCGATCCGCTCCATCCGGCCGGGCACGCCGGTGAGGTGGTCGAGGGCCGCGAACACGCCGCCCGGATCTGCGG
>NZ_VRVD01001166.1:0-726 GCF_008040015.1 Methylobacterium sp. WL18
CTGTTCCAGCACCCGCCGCCCGCGCCCTGCCGCGGCGGTGACGGGGTGGACGGCAACCTCGTAAGGATCGCGGGTGTCGGCCTCGACCTGCGCGGGCGGCGGGTGCTGGAACAGGTCGATCTCGACCTCGACGCGGCCGAGACCCTGGCGCTGCTCGGCCCGAACGGGGCCGGCAAGTCCTCGCTGATGCGTCTCGTGGCAGGCCGCCTCGCGCCCAGCGCCGGGACCGTACGGGTGGCCGGTACGGACCCGTTCCGAGCGGGCGGCGCCCGCCGGAGCATCGGCTGGGTGCCCCAGGAGATCGCCCTCTACCCCCGCCTCACGGTCGCCGAGAACCTGGGCGTCTTCGGCCAGCTCGCGGGCGTGGCCCGGCGCGACCGGCGGGAGGCCGTCGCGATGGCGCTGGAGATGGCCGACATCGCCGACGTGGCGCATCGCCCGGTGGGAATCCTGTCCGGCGGCTACCGGCGCCGGGTCAACATCGCGGCGAGCCTGATGAACCGGCCCAGCCTCGTGCTGCTCGATGAGCCGACGAGCGGCGTCGACCTCGCCGCCCGGGCGGCGATCCACGCTGTCCTGGACCGGCTGAAGGCGGCCGGCACCGCGATCCTGATCGCCACCCACGATTTCGCCGAGGCCGAACGGCTCGCCTCCCGGGTCGCGTTCCTGGCGCAGGGGCGGATCGTGCGCGCCGGGCGCCTCGCCGACCTGCTGGCGCAGCTGCGG
>NZ_VRVD01001167.1:0-725 GCF_008040015.1 Methylobacterium sp. WL18
GAGCGCGCCTGCTCCACGCCACCGGGACCGCGCGCAAGCCCGAGCCCGAGGCGGCCCTGACGGCCGCCGGATTCACGATCGTGATCCTCGAGGCCTACACGGCGGATCCCGTCCCCACCCTGCCCCCTGCCGTGGGCGACGCACTCGCCGCCGGGGGGCTCGATGCTGCACTGCATTATTCCCGCCGCAGCGCGGCCGTCGCGCTCGCGCTCGCGGATGGATCGGGGCACGGCGGAGCTTTCCGCCGCCTGAGGCATTACTGCCTGTCTGTTGATGTCGCGTTCCCCCTGGAAGCCGCCGGCATCGCGGTCCATTTCGTCGCGGCACGGCCGCGGGAAACGGACCTGCTCGATGCCCTCGCGCCACGCTTCGGTGGCGGCGCGCGGTGACAGCGGGACAGAGCCGCCGTATCTCGCCCTCGCGCCCGGTGCCGCCGCGGTGCTACGGGGGCGCGGCGACGCCGAAGAGTTGGAGGACTTGCCCGTGACGCCACCACCCAGCGACGCCGACAAGCCCGGAGCCGGCGGTCCGAAGCCGGGCGGCGCTCCGTCCACGCCTGCGCAACCCGATCCGGGCCGGACCGAGTCCCGACCCGGTGCGAAGTCCCCCGCCCCCGCGGTGGGCGGGGCCAAGCCCGCGCAGGTCGCACCGTATCAGCCGGGTACACCCGGCACGGGATCTCCGGCGGCCGCCCCGCCCAAGCCGGCGACCGACCCGGTCTCGGC
>NZ_VRVD01001168.1:0-722 GCF_008040015.1 Methylobacterium sp. WL18
ACGCCCTGCTGCCCGGTCCGCCGGGCCGCGGTGACCGCCGCCTCGTCGAAGCCGAGCAACCGGCCGAGGCGCTCCACCAGCGCCTCCTCGAACTCGTCCACGATGCCGTCCGCGGCGGCCACCGACCAGGCCATGGTCAGCAATTCCTGGCGCTCAGTGATGTTGGCCTCGTGCGGGATCATCTCGACGAGGCTCGCCACGTCGCGGGTCTCGGCATCGATCGCGGCGGCGCGCTCGATCAGCGCCCGGGCCGCGTCCGGCCCGTCGGCGTAGCGGCCCTGCACGATCCGGGACAGGCGGTCGCTCTCGGCGGGTGCCAGGATGCCGTCGACCCGGGCCACGTGCACGAGCAGGGCGGTCGCGGCGAGATGCGTGTCGTCCACCGGCTCGGAGGCGCCGACCCCGAGAGCCTCGGTCGCGTAGGCGCGCAGGCGTGCGATCAGGGACATGGCGGCTCCGGCGGTTCCTGACGGCACAGTTCGGTTCGCGGGGCGCCCCGTCAAGGACGCCGCACAACGTCGGCGCGAAGCGTGGCGCGGCTGCATCGCTTTCGGGCCGTCAGTCCCCCCGGGCGGCCCGGGTCGCCCCCGCGACCAGCGGGGCCAGGATCTCGTCCGCCGCCCGGACGATCGCCGGCCCGGCCTGCCCGGGCGTGCCGGCCCGGAACGGCGGCTCCGGGGCGTATTCGGCGACGAGTTGCGCGGTGCGGGCATAGTCGGGGC
>NZ_VRVD01001169.1:0-719 GCF_008040015.1 Methylobacterium sp. WL18
CGCCGCCGGCGTGAGGCCGGGGCCCGCCGGGCAAAGGCCCGGACCCGGAGCTGCCGAAGCCGTACGGAGCGTCACGACGGCGTGCGCTCTTGGCCGGCCGAACAACCTCATGTATCGTGTTTTATCGCGTGGACTGACATTGTTTCAACTATAGGTCGGATAGATTTCGCGCTACACACATTCGGACGTTTCGTGAGCCAGGATACCCACAAGGCCTTCGAGATCGTCGGCCGTCTCAAGCAGGCCGCGCGGATCCCGGACATCCTGCGCGAGATGCGCTCGGCCGGCGCGTATTTCGGTTACGACGCCTTCATCATCACCAACCTGCCGGCGGAGCACGCGATCTCCACGCAGGGCTGCGCCCTGGTGCCGGCCTGGCCGGAGGGCTGGCGCAAGCGCTATTTCGACCGGGACTACCTGCGGATCGACCCGGTCGCGAACCATGTCCGGCGCACCACCGAGCCGTTCCTGTGGCGGG
The DNA here is from genome assembly GCF_008040015.1 of Methylobacterium sp. WL18. NCBI lineage: Bacteria > Pseudomonadati > Pseudomonadota > Alphaproteobacteria > Hyphomicrobiales > Methylobacteriaceae > Methylobacterium > Methylobacterium sp. WL18. The sequence continues at coordinate 479 of NZ_VRVD01001169.1, forward strand.
AGGCGCCCTACCGGTCCGACGAGGCCGGGGCCGCCCGGGTGATGGGCGAGGCGACCGAGTTCGGGCTGTCGCAGGGGTTCTGCGTCCCGATCCATCACCTGTCCGGCCCGGGGGGCGGCGTCAGCTTCGGGGCGGACCGCCTCGACCTGTCGGACGACGCCAAGGCGGCGCTGCACCTCGTGTCGATCTACGCCTACCAGCGGGCCGAGGCCCTGATCCGCGAGGGCGGCCGCAGCAGCCC
>NZ_VRVD01000116.1:0-10011 GCF_008040015.1 Methylobacterium sp. WL18
CGTGGCGCCCTGGCGGCTCGCCGTGGTGCTCGGCAATGGCGGCGGCGGCGTGCAGGTCGGCCTCCAGCCCCGGCGCGAGGCCTCGGGCCAGGTCGGCAAGGACCGAGAGACCGGCGTGATCACCCCGGACGGCATGCGCTGGGCCGGCCGCCCGAACCTCCAGCCCGGCGACATGGTCTATGTCGAGGCGATGGATGGCGGCCGCGGGCAGTACCGCCTGCGCCAGAAGCCCGAGGTGTCCGGCGCCATCGTGGCGATGGACCCCAATACCGGCCGCGTCCACGCGATGGTCGGCGGCTTCTCGTACGACGAATCCGAGTTCAACCGCGCCACCCAGGCGATGCGCCAGCCCGGCTCCTCGTTCAAGCCGATCGTCTACTCGGCGGCGCTCGACAACGGCTATACGCCCGCCTCGATCGTGCAGGACACGCCGATCACCATCGAGGCCGGCCCCGGCCAGGAGTCCTGGACGCCCTCGAACTACGACGGCAAGTCCGGCGGCCCGCACACCCTGCGGTACGGGATCGAGCATTCCAAGAACCTGATGACGGTCCGGCTCGCCAAGGATGTCGGCATGCCGCTGATCGCCGAGTACGCCCGCCGCTTCGGCGTCTACGACGACCTGCTGCCGGTGCTGCCGATGTCGCTCGGCGCCGGCGAGACCACGGTGATGCGCATGGTCACCGCCTACTCGATGCTCGCCAATGGCGGGCGCCGCATCCGGCCGACCCTGATCGATCGCATCCAGGATCGCATCGGCGAGACCATCTACCGGCACGACAACCGCAAGTGCATCGGCTGCGACGCCGAGAAATGGTCGGGCCAGGACGAGCCGAAGCTGGTGGACGATTCCGAGCAGGTGCTCGACCCGCTCACCGCCTACCAGATGGTGTCGATCATGGAGGGCGTCGTCCAGCGCGGCACCGCGACCCTGCTGAAGCAGATCGGCAAGCCGCTCGCCGGCAAGACCGGCACCACCAACGACGCCAAGGACGCGTGGTTCGTGGGCTTCTCGCCGGATCTGGCGGTCGGCATCTATATCGGCTTCGACAAGCCGCGCTCGCTCGGCGACCGTGCCACCGGCGGCGGCCTCGCGGCCCCGATCGCCCTCGAGTTCCTGAAGGTCGCCCTCAAGGACAAGCCGCCGACCCCGTTCCGCGTGCCCCCGGGGATCAAGCTGATCCGCGTGAACCTCGGCTCCGGCACCCGCGCCGGCTCGGGGGAGGGCGCCGGCACGATCCTGGAGGCGTTCAAGCCGGGCACCGCGCCGCCCGATTCCTACGTCGCCCCGGCCCAGAGCGCCGCCCCCGCGGCGGTCCCGGCGGACCCCGACCGGGCCGCCCAGGCCGGCGGGCTCTACTGAGGAACGGCCGCAGGATGAACCACCCGGTCATTCCGGGGCGCCGCAGGCGAACCCGGAACCCATAACCGCCGACGGTGCGAGGTCTTGATCTGTCGGCGGTTATGGATCCCGGGTTCCGCTTCGCGGCCCCGGGATGACGAGGCGGGCGATGTGGCGGCGCTGAACTCCCAAAGACAGAAAAAAGCCGCCCGGTTGGGGGCGGCTTGGGAGAGTCATCAGGGAGGCATCAAACAGAGCGGACGGAACCATCCAACTCGATATCCAGAATTCTGGATGCCTCTTTATGCCCCGTGAACCTTAATCGCCGGTTAAAAACCAGTTTTCAGCCAAAAGCTCACGCGGCGAGACTGTCGAAGAGACCGCGCCCGTCGGTGCCGCCGATCAGGCTTTCGACGAAGTTCTCCGGGTGCGGCATCATCCCGAGGACGTTGCCGCCCTCCGAGTAGACCCCCGCGATGGCGTTGAGGGAGCCGTTGCGGTTGGCCTCGACCGTGATGGCCCCGGCGGCGTCGCAGTACCGGAACGCCACGCGGCCCTCGCCCTCGATCCGCGCCAGCGTATCGGGGTCGGCGAAGTAGTTGCCCTCGCCATGCGCGACGCAGACGTCGATGACCTGCCCCTGCGTGTAGGCGCTGGTGAAGCGGGTGTCGGTGCGCTCGACCCGCAGCGTCTGGCGGTGGCAGATGAAGCGGCGGTTGACGTTGCGCATCAGGACGCCCGGCAGCAGGCCCGATTCGCACAGGATCTGGAAGCCGTTGCAGATGCCGAGCACGAGGCCGCCGCGCGCCGCGTGTGCCCGCACCGCGTCCATGGCGGCTGCGCGTCCCGCGATCGCGCCGCAGCGCAGGTAGTCGCCGTACGAGAAGCCGCCCGGCAGGACGGCGAGGTCGGTCCCGGCCGGCAGATCCGGATCCGCGTGCCAGACCATGCTGACCCGCGCGCCAGACCGGCGCAGGGCCCGGGCGACGTCGCTCTCGCGATTCGAACCCGGAAAGACGACGACCGCAGCGTGCATCAGAGGATCTCGATCGCGTAGTTCTCGACGACGGTGTTGGCGAGCAGCTTCTCGCAGGCCGTCCGCAGGGTGGCCTCGGCGGCCGCGCCGTCGGCGGCGGAGACTTCGAGGTCGAACACCTTGCCCTGCCGGACGCTGTCGACGCCGTCGACGCCCAGCGACCGGAGCGCGGCCTCGATCGCCTTGCCCTGCGGGTCCAGCACACCGGTCTTCAAGGTGACGATGATACGGGCTTTCATGGATCTTCCGGTCTCACGCGCAGCCGAAAACGTGGGCGCGACCCGCGGCGTCGTTACACGGGCGGCCGTCGCGCGTTCCCTAGCAGGAAGGCCGCCGGCCTGTCGAACGCCGTGTCGGACGGACGGCGCGGCTAGCGCGGCGTCGCCCGGGTGCGGATCGGCTCGATGCTGGTCGCCCGGCGCCAGAGCTGGAGCATGATCCAGGCGGCGAACAGGCTGAAGAGACCCATCAGCACGTGGCCGACCCGGTCGCCCAGGTCGAACAGGCCGGCGAGCGCCCAGCCGGCTGCGATGGCGACGGCGAACACCTCGGTGCCGACGAGGACCATCATGCTCACGATGGTGATGGCGTTGCGCCCGTTCACGAGACCCGTCTCCCGGTCGATTGCGAGGTCCCGGAACGAAACGATCCCGGGACCCGCGCAGCTAGCCCAGAGGCGTGGGGCTATGCAACCGCGGGAGCCGGGATCGTCCGGTTCCCGACGTCAGCGCGGCGCGCGCTTGGCCAGGATCCGCTGCAGGGTCCGGCGGTGCATGTTCAGGCGCCGGGCGGTCTCGCTGACGTTGCGGCTGCACAGTTCGTAGACCCGCTGGATGTGCTCCCAGCGGACCCGGTCCGCCGACATCGGGTTCTCGGGCGGGTCGGCCCGCTCGCCGGGCTGCGCCATCAGCGTGCCGTGGATCTCGTCGGCGTCGGCGGGCTTGGCGAGGTAGTCGAACGCGCCGAGCTTCACCGCCGTGACGGCGGTCGCGATGTTGCCGTAGCCGGTCAGGATCACGCCCCGCGCCTCGGGGCGGCGCTCCTTCAGGCGGGCGATCACGTCGAGGCCGTTGCCGTCGCCCAGCCGCATGTCGATCACCGCGAAGGCGGGTGGGCGAGCCTCGACCGCCGAGACCCCGTCGGCCACGCTGTCGGCGACCTGGACGTGGTAGCCGCGGCTTTCCATGGCGCGGGCGAGCCGCGTCGAGAACGGCTTGTCGTCGTCCACGATCAGCAGGCTGCGATCGGTGAAGGCGGCGAGGGGATCGGCTTCATTGATCACGGCAGGATCGATCGCTGTCGTGGTCCCGGGCTGCGTCAGCATCCGGTACTCCTTTCGGGTTTTCGTAAGGGAATTATTCGGTCAGTTCTTGGTCTGATCCTCATATAGGGACGACATCGCCCGGGGGCAGGGGCGCGTGGATATTGAGTTCCGGCGAATGACGCGGGGCTGCCCCCCGTTCGAAGATGTGACGGGCCCAGGAGACGCGCACGATCGCCCCATGGGCCTCCGGCGCCGAGACGTTCATCAGCGCGATCTGGGCGCCGGAGCGCTCGATCAGGGTCTTGGCGATGAACAAACCGAGGCCGAGGCCGGCCCCGACGGTCCCGCCGGTCTGCGCGCGGTCGGCGCTGCGGGTGGTTACGTAGGGCTCTCCCGCCCGCAGCAGGACCTCGCTGGAGAAGCCCGGACCGTCGTCGCGGATCTCGATCCAGACGCGCTCCGGTGTCCAGCGGCCTTCCACGGTGACGCGCGAATCAGCGAAGTCGACCGCGTTGTCGAGGATGTTGGCCAGCCCGAACATCACCCCGGGGTTGCGGCGGCAGGCGGGCTCCGGGCCCTCACCCTGGCTGGAGATGTCGAGCACCGCGCCGAGCGCGCGCTGGGGCGCCACCAACTCCTCGACGAGATGGCTGAACGTCACCGTCTCCAGGAAGCCGACGCCGTCGCCGTCGAGCGACGTGAGCTTGCCCAGGATGCCCCGGCAGCGGTCGACCTGCTCGCGCAGCAGGTTCAGGTCGTCGGCCACCGCCGGCGAGGCGGTCGGCCCGAGCTGGCGGATCAGCTCCTTGGTCACCAGCATGATCGTCCCGAGGGGCGTGCCCAATTCGTGGGCAGCCGCCGCCGCGAGACCGTCGAGCTGCGACAGGTGCTGCTCCCGGGCCAGCACCAGTTCGGTGGCCGCCAGGGCCTGGGCGAGGAGCCGCGTCTCCTCGGCGACCCGCCACGCGTAGACGCCCGTGAAGGCGGTCCCGAGCAGGATCGCGGTCCAGACCCCCGAGACGTACAGGAACGGCAACTCGATCCGCCCGTCCGAGAACCAGGGCAGGGGCCGGTGCACCAGGGCGAGCAGCGTCGCCAGGCCCACGGCGAGCAGGCCGAGCGCCAGGGTCCGCTCCGGCGGCAGCGCGGTGGCGGAGATCAGCACGGGGGCGAGGAACAGCAGCGAGAACGGGTTCTGCAGGCCGCCGGTGAGGAACAGCAGTGCCGCGAGCTGCACGATGTCGAAGGCCAGCAGCAGGGCCGCGGAATCGTCGCTCAGGCGGTAGCTCGCCGGGAAGCGGATGCGCAGGGCCAGGTTCAGCCAGGACGAGGTGGCGATCACCAGGAAGCACCAGCCGAACGGCAGCGCCAGGCCCAGGCCGAACTGCGCCCCGACCACGGCGGCGCTCTGGCCGGTGATGGCGAGCCAGCGCAGGCGGACGAAGGTGTCGAGCCGGAGGTGCCGGGCGTTGCGGACGAGGCCGTTGAGATTGCTGTCGGGCATGCGTGCATCGGTGCAGCGCCGCGTGAATCCTCACGGGCGCAGAGCTTGGGCAGACGTGCGGCCCCGTCGAGCCGGCGGGGTCGTGACGGGCAAGTCGCCCCGGGGTGCGGATGTTCCGCGATCGTTCAGGGTGGAACCTTAGGCTGGCACCACGGGTTGCATCAGGCTTTTCGCCTGTCGGCGTTCCGCCGGCAGTCCCGGGACGCGAGGTGGCGATGCTTCTGGCTTACGCGATGTATGAGAGTGCCCGCGCCATGATGGCGCCGGCCCGGCTCGCCGCCGACCTGACCCGCCACGCCCTCCAGATGCCCGGCAATCCCCTGGCCTACGGACCCTACGCCCGGGCGGTCAGCGCCGGCTGCGAGATGTTCGAGCGTGCCACCCGCCGCTACGGCAAGCCGGCCTTCGGATTCGCCGAGACGCTGGTCGACGGCGCAGCGGTCCCGGTCAGCGAGCGGGTCGTCTGGGAGCGGCCGTTCTGCCGGCTGATCGCGTTCGAGCGCGCCTTCCTGACCCCGCCCGCCGAGCCGGAGCCGAAGCTGCTCATCGTCGCGCCGATGTCGGGGCACTACGCCACGCTGCTGCGCGGCACCGTGGAGGCGATGCTGCCGAACCACCGGGTCTACATCACCGACTGGAACGATGCCCGGATGGTGCCCCTGGCGGCGGGGCGCTTCGACCTGGACACCTATATCGACTACCTGCAGGAGATGTTCGCGGTCCTCGGGCCGGACCTGCACATCATGGCGGTATGCCAGCCGGCGGTGCCGGTCCTGGCCGCGGTGGCGCTCATGGAGGCCAAGGGCGCGCCCGTGGTGCCGGCTTCCATGACCCTGATGGGCGGCCCGATCGACACCCGCCGCTCGCCCACGGCGGTGAACTGCCTCGCCCAGGAGCGCGGCCAGACCTGGTTCGAGCGCAACACGATCAGCCTTGTGCCGCCGATCTTCCCGGGGGCCTGGCGCCGGGTCTATCCCGGCTTCCTGCAGCTGTCGGGCTTCATGGCGATGAACCTCGACCGCCACGTCACCGCCCATTCCGACATGTTCGACCACCTGGTGAAGGGCGACGGCGACTCGGCCGAGAAGCACCGGGACTTCTACGACGAGTATCTGGCGGTGATGGACCTGACCGCGGAATACTACCTGCAGACCGTGCAGACGGTCTTCGTCGATCATGACCTGCCGAAGGGCCGGATGCGCCACCGCGGCACCCCGGTCGATCTCGAGGCGATCCGCCGCTGCGCCATCCTGGCGGTGGAGGGCGAGAACGACGACATCTCCGGGGTCGGCCAGACCAAGGCGGCCCTCGACCTGACGCCGAACCTGCCCGAATCCCGCAAGGCGTACCATCTCCAGGCCGGCGTCGGGCATTACGGGGTGTTCAACGGCTCCCGCTACCGCACGGTCATCGCCCCCCGGATCGCCGCCTTTATCCGCGCCCAGCAGGCGGAAGCCGGGACGCGCGGATCGCATCTGCGCCAGGTGGGCTGACGTAAGTCCCGGTTTCGAAAGGTCCGCGACCTTTCGCGGGTCCAGGGCGGAGCCCTGGTGTACCCGGAGTTCCGTCAAGGGGCTGCGAGCCCCCCCGGACGCTCGAGTCTCAGCCCGCGATTCCGCTGCATTTTGAATTCTCTTCCACTCACGGTGGCGCGAGCCTTGCGAGGCCGTATCCGTGAGCACGATGACCGCCGATCCCCCGCCGCCCCTCCGTGTCCCCTGCCGGCCTTCGTCCGGCCGGACGAGGCCGTGCGCCAACAGGATGCGGATAACTGGAATTCGATTCCCCAAAACCGTCTTGCGGTAGCAGGGAACTGGCGCATGCTGCTGATCGTGTGAAAATCCAGCCTCCCCCGGCCGCGATACATGGCCGGGGCCTTCCGTCGACCGATTCACAGACGCACCCGGAGTGCGGGCCGGTGGCCGGGATCGAGATCCCGCCGGCCAGGGAGATCACGATGGACCGCAGGACGTTCCTCAAGGGCTCGGCCGCACTCGGGCTGGCCGCCCCGCAGATCGCGATGCCGGCCGTGGCGCAGGGCGCCAAGGTGCTGCGCTTCGTGCCCCAGGCGAACCTCGCCAACTTCGATCCGATCTGGGGCACGCAATACGTGGTGCGCAACGCCGGCACCCTCGTCTGGGACATGCTGTACGGCGTCGATGCGCAGTTGAAGCCGCAGCGCCAGATGGTCGAATCCGAGGAGGTCTCGGGCGACCAGCTCACCTGGACCTTCCGGCTGCGGCCCGGCCAGACCTTCCACGACGGCGAGCCGGTGCTGGCCAAGGACGTTGTGGCGAGCCTCGGACGCTGGATGGCCCGCGATCCGATCGGCCTGATGATCCGGGGCATCCAGGACGACCTCGCCGCGGTCGACGACCGGACGTTCCGCTGGCGCCTGAAGAAGCCGTTTCCGAAGCTCCTCTACGCGCTCGGCAAGACCAACGCCCCGATGGCCCTGATCATGCCGGAGCGGATCGCCAAGACCGACCCGTTCACGCAGATCACCGAGTATGTCGGCTCCGGCCCGATGACCTTCGTGCGCAACGAATGGGTGCCGGGCGCGCGGGCCGTGTTCCAGAAATTCGCCGGCTACAAGCCCCGCGAGGAGCCGAATTCGTGGCTGGCGGGCGGCAAGCACATCCTGGTCGACCGGGTCGAATGGGTGATCATGCCGGACGCGGCCACCGCCTCGGCGGCCCTGCAGAACGGCGAGGTCGACTGGTGGGAGAACCCGATCTCCGACCTCGTGCCGCTCCTGCGCAAGAACGCCAACCTCAACGTCGACATCGCCGACCCGCTGGGCAATGTCGGGTCGTTCCGGATGAACCACCTCCATCCGCCCTTCGACAACCCGAAGATCCGCCAGGCCGTCATGACCGCAATGAGCCAGGAGGATTACATGCGGGCGATCGTCGGCGACGACGACACCTTATGGAAGACGCTGCCGGGCTTCTTCACGCCGGGTACGCCGCTCTACAGCGAGGCGGGCGGGGGCAGCGTCGGCAAGGGCGACATCAAGCTCGGCCAGAAGCTGCTGAAGGAAGCCGGCTACAAGGGCGAGCCCGTGGTCTGCGTGGTGGCGCAGGACCAGGGGATCACCAAGGCGCAGGGCGACATCACCGCCGACCTGTTGAAGCAGATGGGCTTCAACGTCGACTTCGTCGCCACCGACTGGGGTACCACCGGCACCCGCCGGGCGTCCAAGGCGCCGCCGTCCCAGGGCGGCTGGAACATGTTCCACACCTGGCACGCCGGCGCCGACTGCATCAATCCGGCGGGCTATCCCGCGGTCCGGGCCAGCGGCGACAAGGCCTGGTTCGGCTGGCCCAACGTCCCGCCCGTGGAGGCCGCCATCGCCGAGTGGTTCGACGCGGCCGACCCGGCTGCCGAGAAGGCCGCCATCGACAAGGTCAACGCGGCGGCCTGCGAGGGCGTGGTCTACGTCCCGACCGGGTTCTTCCTCGGCTACCAGGCCTGGCGCAAGACCGTCTCGGGCATCGTGAAGGGCCCGATCCCGTTCACCTGGGGCGTGTCGAAGGCGTGATGGGGCGGGTGGTTGTCATGTCGGCACGCGTGCCGCGCGCTCCCTCCCCCCTCTGCGGGGGAGGGTACCCTGCGAAGCAGGGGGGGAGAGGGGAGCGACGGTGCAGGATCGGGCTGAGGCCTTCACACCTGCCGCGCCCCTCTCGGAAGCGTCGCTCCCCTCTTGCGGGACTTCGTCCCGGCCCGACCCCTGCTGACGCAGGGGCCACCCTCCCCCGCAGAGGGGGGAGGGCGCGCGGCGGCGCTCGCCGCGCCCTCGACCCGGCACGATAGCGGAGGACCCATGCTCGGCTATATCGGCAGGCGCATCCTGGCCACCATCCCGGTGATGGCGGTGGTCGGCTTGTTCGTCTTCAGCCTCCTGTACTTCGCCCCCGGCGACCCGGCCGCGATCATCGCGGGGGATCAGGCCACGCCGGACGACGTGGCGCGCATCCGCGCCTCGCTCGGCCTCGACCGGCCGTTCCTGGTCCGGTTCGGCGAATGGTCCTGGCAGATCCTGCACGGGGACCTCGGCACCTCGATCTTCACCAACCTGCCGGTCACCACGATGATCGGGCAGCGGGTGCAGCCGACCGTCTCGCTGATGCTCGTCACCCTGGTCCTGGCCGTCGTGGTCGCGGTGCCGCTCGGCGTCGTGGCGGCCTGGAAGGCCGGGAGCCTGATCGACCGGCTGGTCATGGGGCTCGCCGTGATGGGCTTCTCGGTGCCGGTCTTCGTGGTCGGCTACGTGCTCGCCTACGTGTTCGCCCTCGAGCTCGGCTGGCTGCCGGTGCAGGGCTACACGCCGATCGAGCAGGGCCTGTGGCCGTGGTTCGCGAACCTGATCCTGCCCGCGGTGACGCTGGGCCTCGTCTACATCGCGCTGATCGCCCGGGTGACGCGGGCGACCATGCTGGACGTGCTGAGCCAGGATTACGTGCGCACCGCCCGGGCCAAGGGGCTGGCACAGGGGCCGGTGCTGTTCATCCACGCCCTCAAGAACGCCGCGGTGCCGATCGTCACCGTGATCGGCATCGGCATCGCGCTGCTGATCGGCGGCGCCGTGGTCACCGAGACGGTGTTCGCGATTCCCGGCCTCGGGCGCCTCACGGTCGATGCGATCCTGCGGCGCGATTACCCGGTCATCCAGGGCGTCGTCCTGCTGTTCAGCTTCGTCTACGTGCTGGTGAACCTCGCCATCGACCTGTTCTACACCTTGCTCGACCCGAGGATCCGCTATTGACCGCGACCGTCGCGCCTCTCTCCGGTCCGCCGCGCGCCGCGGACCCGTCGCTCAAGGGCAAGCCGCACAAGGGGCCGCCCCCCGCGGGCCTCGCCGT
>NZ_VRVD01001170.1:0-719 GCF_008040015.1 Methylobacterium sp. WL18
ACCCAGTGCGGCGGGCCCAGCGCCAGGAAGGCGAGGGCGAGGGCCGCGACTCGCACGGTGAGGCCGACGCGGCTCACGCCGTCACAGGTCGGCGCTCATGGTCAGCGCGGTCGCCCGGCTGCCGTCGGCCTTGAGGTAATAGCCCGTGCGCTCGCCGACCTTCCGGAAGCCGTGGCGGGCGTAGAGCTTGAGCGCCGGCACGTTGCCCTCGTCGACCTCCAGATGCACCCGGGCGACCCCGGAATGCGCCAGGCTCGACAGGTGATCGCGCAGGAGCCGGCGGCTATGGCCGCCGCCGCGCAGCGTCGGCGACAGCACGACGGTGAGGATCTCGGCCTCGTCGGCCGCGCGGCGCGACAGGACGAACCCCTGAAGCGTCCCGGTCCGCCACAGGGCGTGCGCCTGCGTCGAGCGTTCGCACAGCATGCGCTCGAATTCGTGGGCCTCCCAGGGCCGGGCGAACGCCGTGGCGTGGAGCCGGGCCAGGGCCGGAGCCTGCGCGGCGTCGGTGAGCGGGGCGACGTAGGGCTGCGGCGTGAGGGCATCCCACCACGCAGCCCACCAGTCGAGCGGCCAGAACGGGATGGGACGCGTCATTGCCGCGCGATCCTCGCGTGATCCTGAGGCCGCGCATCGGCCCCGCGGAGGTAGAGCGGCCGCGGCAGGGCCTGGGCCGGGTCGGCCACGAGACCGAGCGACGCCACGGCGGTGATGTCGGG
>NZ_VRVD01001171.1:0-719 GCF_008040015.1 Methylobacterium sp. WL18
CGCCTTCGCGGAGGCGACCAACCAGACCAACGTCTCGGCGACGCTCGGCGGCACCGGCGGCAGCGGCAACACCGGCGGCACGGTCAAGATCGTGAATACCGGCCTCGTCGCCACCGCGGAGGAGGCCGCCTACGGCCTCTACGCGCAGAGCATCGGCGGCGGTGGCGGCAACGGCGTCGCCGCGACCATCGCCAACAGCAGCGCGAACAAGGGCCTGACCCTCAACCTGACCGTGGGCGGCTCCGGGGGGACCGGGGCGCATGGCGGATCGGTTCGGGTCGAGAATAGCGGCGCGGTGACCACCACGGGGACCGAGGCGCATGCGGTGGTCGCCCAGAGCATCGGCGGCGGCGGCGGGAGCTTTTCCGCGCCCTCCGCCGCGACGGCCGACGACGACACGCCTGCCGCGGAGAACGGGACGACAGCTTCCGGGAAGGGGGAATCCAAGACCGACGCCAAGACCGACGCCAAGACCGAGGCCAAAAGCAATTCCACGAGCGACGCGCAGGCCCTGGCGGACGCCCTGCTGGCCGCGCTCGACATCGCGCGGATCGCGCCTCCGGAGGATCCGGCCGGCGTGTCGGAGAAATCCGGCAGCCTGACGCTCGGCGGTTCCGGACGAACGGCGGGCCAAGGCGGCGCCGTGACGGTGGTCCAGGCCGGCTCGATCGCCACGACGGGCTTCGGGGCCGTGGGCATCCTGGCCCAGAGCATCGGCG
>NZ_VRVD01001172.1:0-713 GCF_008040015.1 Methylobacterium sp. WL18
GGCGAGCCCCGCTCCGGAGGCTCGGCTCCCGGATCCCGGGGCCCGCCTCGACAGCCTCGCGCTCCGTCACCCGGAGCCCGAGGCCGCCCAGACCACGGCCTCCCTGAAGAGCCCGGCCGACCTGCCCAGGGAGGCGCTCGGACCGGCTCCCAGGCCCGCCCCCAGGCCCTGGTGCGCGCAGGAGCGGCGCGTCGGCACAGGGGCCGGGTTCTGCCTGATCAACTAGCGCGTGGTCTTGTGGTGTAACGCGGCCCTGTTTCGGAAGCGACGCCCGATCATGGGTTTCCAAAGGGCTGGGTTTCCAAAGGGCTTGCAGCCCTTTGGCCGGGTTCGGGGGTGGAGCTCCTGAGTGAACGGGGCTTTGCCCCGCCGCAGGGCTCCGCCCTGCACCCGCAAAAGGTCGTAGACCTTTTGAAACCGGGATGATCCAGGCCCGGATCATGGGATTCACGACCACCCCGCCGCGGCCTCACGCGTCCGGATCGCGGCTCCGACCGGGGGACGCCATACCGGCGTCGGCCTCCGTCCCGGCCAGGGCGTAGGTGGCCTCGGCGACCCGGCGCAGGGGGCCTCCGGGGCCGGACCGCTTCCACAGGCGGGTGTTGAGGGCCGCCACCGGATCGCGTCCCGGCAGGGTGAAGCCGCGGGCCAGGAGGATCTCCAGGATCTCGCCCGCGTGCAGCGGCCGGCCGGCCGCCAGGATCGCCCCGCAG
>NZ_VRVD01001173.1:0-706 GCF_008040015.1 Methylobacterium sp. WL18
GCGGCCACGTCGAGATCGGCGGCGACGCGGGGCGCGTGCACCACGAGACCCGGGACCGCCTCGCCGCGGGCATGGGCGAGCGCGTCCTGCAAGCCCGCCATGACGGTTTCAAACGCTTCGTTCTTCATCGATCCCTCGCCGATCACCGATCCCGGGCCGCTTTCCGGGCCTGCTTGATGGCCTTGGTCAGGCTGTGCATGGCGTTGATCTCGGCATCCGTGAAAGTTGCGCGTGCGGTTTTGCTCAGCACTCCCAAAAGAGAGGCGGGACCATCATCGCCGAGATAGGCCACCATCACGCGGTAGCCGCCCGAACCGGCGAAACGGATCTTGCGGACCCCACCCGAGCCCTGGACCAGATCGCCGTCCTGGGGCGCGGCGGCAACCTGGTTCACGATCGCCGCGCGCTCGCCGTCCGACAGGCCGATCCGCCTGGCCGTGGTCAGGAAGGCGTTCGTCTCGACGACCGTATGGAGCGGCTTCTCCATGCCGGGAAGAATAAGCCCATGGCGCAGGCCCGTCCATGGCGACGCGTCCTTCCTGCACCTCCAGCGAAGCCCAAGTTCCCAAAAAGAACCCTTGTCCCCCGCCCTCCCCCGCCTCAGATGGGTACTGTCAAATATACACAACAGACGCAGCCGACGAACAACACAGTGTAGATATAGGTGGTGGCCGGATAAATAAAAAAAAAAAGGGGGGGGGGGGGG
>NZ_VRVD01001174.1:0-706 GCF_008040015.1 Methylobacterium sp. WL18
GGCTTCCTGATCGGCGCCACGGCCGGCCGCACGACGCTCGGCGGCGAGGGCCTGCAGCACCAGGACGGGTCGAGCCACCTCGCCGCCGCCAGCATCCCGAACTGCCGGGCCTACGATCCGGCCTTCGCGTACGAGATGGCGGTGATCGTCGATCGCGGCGCCCGGGCGATGATGGAAGAGGGCGAGGACGCCTTCTACTACCTCACCGCCATGAACGAGAACTACGCCCAGCCGTCGATGCCGGCGGGCGCGGAAGAGGGCATCCTGAAGGGGATGTACCGCCTCGGGGGTCCGGAATCCGGCGCAGCCGCGGTGCGCCTCCTCGGCTCGGGCGCGATCCTGCCCGAGGTGATCGCAGCCGCCGCCCTGCTGGCGCAGGATTGGGGCATTGCCGCCGAGCTGTTCAGCGTCACCAGCTTCAGCGAGTTGGCACGCGACGCGCGAGAGGCCGAGCGCCGGGCGATGCTCCACCCGGAGGCCGAGGCGCCGGTGAGCCACGTGGCGGCGCTGCTGCCGGGCACGACGCCGGTCGTGGCGGCGACCGACTACGTCCGGGCCTACCCGCAGCTGATCGCCTCCTATGTCGGCGCCCGGTTCGTGACCCTCGGCACCGACGGGTTCGGCCGCAGCGACACGCGCAACGCGCTCCGCCGCTTCTTCGAGGTGGACCGGCAGCACGTGGTGGTGGCCGCCCTGCACGCGCTGG
>NZ_VRVD01001175.1:0-703 GCF_008040015.1 Methylobacterium sp. WL18
CCCCGGGTCTTCTTCGCGCGCGGGGGGCCGCCCGGGCTGGTGCTGGTGGGCGTGTCCACGGGGGGGCCCGGCGTGCTGGAGGAGATCCTGCCCCGCCTGCCGAAGGACTTCCCCTGGCCGGTCCTGGTCGCGCAGCACATGCCGAGCAGCTTCACCGGCGTCTTCGCCCGCCGGCTGAACGACCTCTGCGCCGTCTCGGTGGTGGAGGTCGCCCGGCAGATGCCGATCGAGCCCGGCACGGTCTACATCGCCAAGGGGGATGCCGACCTCGTCGTCACCCGCCGGGGCACGGGCTACTCCGCGACGCCGCTGCCGCAGAGCAACGAGCATATCTGGCATCCCAGCGTCACCCGCATGGTCGAGAGCGCCCTGGCGCATCTCCCGGCCAACCGGCTGATCGCCGTGCAGCTTACCGGGATGGGCGACGACGGCGCCGAGGCGATGGCCCGGGTGCGGGCCGGCGGCGGCATGACCATCGCGCAGGACGAGGACACCAGCATCGTCTTCGGCATGCCGCACGAACTCATCAAGCGCGGCGGGGCCAGCCTGGTCCTGCCGTGCGACGCGATCGCAGAGCAGCTCGTCGGGTGGCTCCGTGCCCCGGAAGCCGGCGCTCGAGCCGGGGAACGCCGCCGTGGCCCTTAAGAAACCGACCCTGCCCCCGACGGCCGACGCCGGGGCGCCGCCGCACGCGGATCTCGCC
>NZ_VRVD01001176.1:0-703 GCF_008040015.1 Methylobacterium sp. WL18
ACCGACAGCCGGGACCCGACACGAAGCCATACTGGACTTCGTCGGCGGTTCGGGTGCCGACGACACCCAAACTATTTCCTGTTCGCCGCAATATTCGGTATCAAATATATTAATGCTTGCAACATTATAATTTCAGGCAATCTCTAGGCTGCATTCATTTGAAAATAAAAATTATTGACAGTACCGCAATATTTACGCTATGGGCCGCTCAGTAACAGTAATACCCCGCCCGGGGCGGGGCGTGCCGTATCGTCCGGTGCAAGGCATATCCGCAGATCAGAGTGAAGCCGGAGGCCGCGTGCGGCCGAAGAGATCTTGGCTCTGCTTGCGGGTGTCCGGGATCCTTTCCGGATGAGCCGCCCGCGGCCGTCCGGTGTTCATGATCTCACCGTCATGATAGCTGGAGTACGGTCGCGGCTGCGGCGGCGCGTCGCCGGGATGGGCCTGCACGACGGGGCCCCACGCGCAACACGGGTCTGGACGGCCACCTTCCGGCGCTGCGACGATCGTCGCGGGGACCGGGCCCGAGATCGACAGGCAGGAGACGCATGGATCCCCAGGGAATGGATCCCCCAGGAATGGATCCCCAAGGATCCGAACAGGGATCGGAGACCGGACCGCGCCGGAGCGCCCAGCCGCGGATCCTCGCGGTGGCGGTGCAGAAGGGCGGCACCGGCAAGACCACGCTGGCGGCCTCCCTGGC
>NZ_VRVD01001177.1:0-701 GCF_008040015.1 Methylobacterium sp. WL18
GCGGTGCCCGGCGTGCCGGTGACCGACACGGTCAAGCGCGTCGCCGAGATCGCCCCCGGCATCGGCCGGGTGCACGAGACCCCGCCCCGGGAGCACCTGCGCGCGGTCCAGACACCCCAGGCCTTCGCCTTCGCGCCGCTGCTCGCCGCCCATCGCGACGCCGCTAACCAGGGGCTCGACGGCTTCACCGACGACGGCGCCCTCGCCGAATGGGCGGGCTTGCCGGTGGTGGTGTTCGTCGGCGACATCGCCAACCGCAAGATCACCCAGCCCGCCGACCTGATCGAGGCGGACCGGGCCTTCGCGTCCGACCCAACCGAAACGCCAGCGCCCGGAGCCCGCGCCATGACCGCCTACGTCACCCGCCTCGGCACCGGCTTCGACGTCCACGCCTTCACGACCGGCGACCACGTTTGGCTGGGCGGCATCAAGATCCCGGCCGACCGCGGGGTGCTCGCCCATTCCGACGGCGACGTGGCGCTGCACGCGCTCACCGACGCGCTGCTTGGCGCCATCGCGGACGGCGATATCGGCACCCACTTTCCGCCCTCCGACGAGCGTTGGCGCGGCGCCTCCTCGGACCAGTTCCTGGCCCATGCCTGCGGCCTGGTCCGCGCCCGCGGCGGCCGGATCGACCATCTCGACATCACCGTGCTCGCCGAGGCGCCCCGGATCGGCCAGCACCGGGAGGCGATCCGCGC
>NZ_VRVD01001178.1:0-698 GCF_008040015.1 Methylobacterium sp. WL18
ACTCGAGACCGGGCGCTTGCGGGCGGCCTCGGCGGGGTCGGGCTCGGCCTCGTATGCGAGGCCCTGGCGCTCGGCATACGCGATGGCCTGCGCCCGGGTCGGGAAGGTCAGCCGGACATCCGTGGCGAGCGGATCGCCGCCGCCGGTCCAGCCCATCAGCGGCTCGATCTCGGGCGGCGTCTCGCGCGCGAATGTGAGGATCCAGGTGCCCTCCCGGGCGCGGCCCGAGGTCTCCACGGGGCGCTTGTGGCGCCGGATGTAGGCTTTACGGCCGGCGAGCCATGGGGCGGCGGCGGCGACGGCCGGGGGATGGTTGTGTCCGAGTCCGATCACACGGTCCTGAATGGTCGTCTGCATGGTTGCCTCCCTGGAGCGGCGCCCGACCGGCAAGCCGTCGGGTGCCGCCGATGGTGGGGGATGCGGCGCGGTCAGGCCGACAGCAGCCCGAGGCGCGCCGCGGATTGGACGCCGAAGCTCCCCGCGAAGGCGAGGAGGGCGGCGTCCCAGGCGGTGAGATGCGTGGCGTTGGCCGGCGGCCCGGCCCGGGTGATCGCGGCGCCGAGCCAGACGAAGCCCGACAGGCTCAGCAATCCGGCCAGCACCCAGGGCATGGCGGGGGCCGGGCTGAGGGCCGCGAGGGCCAGGCAGAGGATGACGGACGCGATCCAGCCGGTGAGGGTGGACCAGGACGCCCGCTC
>NZ_VRVD01001179.1:0-696 GCF_008040015.1 Methylobacterium sp. WL18
GTGGCGCGCACCGGATCCGGCCGTCTGCGGGCGCTCGCCGGCGTGCTCGCGGCGGCAGCGATCGCCTCGGTGCCGGTCGCCCTGCGCGACGATCCCGGAATCGGCCTCATCGGCCCCGCGTGGATGTTCGCCGTAGTCTGGTCCACCGACATCGCCGCCTACTTCGCCGGCCGCAAGATCGGCGGCCCAAAGCTCATGCCCCGGGTCTCGCCGAACAAGACCTGGTCGGGCGCCATCGGCGGCCTGATCGGCGCTGTCGCCGCCGGATCGCTGGCTGCGATCGCCGCCGACCTTGCCGGGTTTGACCTGCCGAGCGCCGCATCCCTGCCGGTGGTCGCCGGGGTGAGCGCCCTGGCCTCCGTGCTGAGCCAGGCCGGCGACCTCGTCGAATCCGGCCTGAAGCGCCGCTACGGGGTGAAGGATTCGAGTAAGATCATCCCGGGCCATGGCGGCGTCATGGACCGGCTCGACGGATTTTTCGCGGTGGCCGTGCTGGCCGGGCTCTATCTCGCCCTGCGCGGAAGCGGTCTCATACCGTGACGATGAGGGAGTTTCACCCGTGACCCAGATCGTCACCGTCTTCGGCGCCACCGGCTCGATCGGCCGCTCCACCGCCGACCTGCTCGCCCAGCACCCGGACCGGTTCCGCACCGGCGCCGTCGTCGGCGGCCGCGACGCGGTCGCGCTGGCCAAGGT
>NZ_VRVD01000117.1:0-10011 GCF_008040015.1 Methylobacterium sp. WL18
GGCGCCCTCGGCGGCGGTCTCGCGCTGGCCGCCCGGGCCGGGGCGGTGATGCGCGACATGGAGTTCGTGCAGTTCCACCCGACCGCGATCGCGGCCGGGGCCGACCCGATGCCGCTGGCCACCGAGGCGTTGCGCGGGGAGGGGGCCCGGCTGATCGACGAGACCGGCGAAGCCGTCATGGCCGGGATCACCGGGGGCGACCTCGCCCCGCGCGACGTGGTCGCCCGGGGCATCTTCCAGGCGCTGCAACGCGGCCGCATTGTCTATCTCGACGCGCGCGGCGCCCTCGGGGCGGCGATGCCAAAGCGGTTCCCGACGGTGGCGGGTCTCTGCGCCGCCGCCGGCATCGACCCGGCCGTGCAGCCGATCCCGGTCCGCCCGGCAGCCCACTACCACATGGGCGGCGTGAAGGTGGACGCGCACGGCGCCACGTCGGTGCCGGGCCTCTTTGCCTGCGGCGAGGTCTCGTCCACGGGCCTCCACGGTGCGAACCGGCTCGCCAGCAATTCCCTGCTGGAAGGGCTCGCCTATGCCGGCTTCATCGCCGAGGCCCTCGATGCGCCGCTTCCCGGCGCGATCATACCCGAGACTGTGGGCCCCCGTTCGGTCGCGGATCTGTTGTCGATCCGCAGGCTGATGGAGGCGCAGGTCGGCGTGGTCCGCGATGCCGCCGGCCTCGAGCAGGCGGTCGCCATGCTCGAACCCCGCAGTGAAACCTGCGACGCCGCCCTGGTGGCGCTGATGATCGCCCGCGGCGCGCTCACCCGCCGGGAGAGCCGCGGCGCCCACTGGCGCAGCGATTTCCCGCATATCGCCCCGGCAGCCCACACGGATACGACGCTCGCTACGCCGAACGCCGAGCGCCGCGAGACCACGGCCGCCGCGACGGAGCTGACATCATGACGCGATCGGTCCTGACGGAAGAGATCCTGCCCCTGCCGCGTCTTCTGGTCGAGCCGGTGGTGCGGGCCGCCCTGGTCGAGGATCTCGGCCGGGCCGGCGACATCACCACCGACGCGATCGTGCCGCCCGGCGAGCGGATGCGCGGCGTCATCGCGTCCCGCCAGGACGGGGTGATCTCCGGCACCGACGCCGCCGCGATCGCGTTCGCGCTCATCGACCCGGCCGTGACCGTGACGGTCGAGCGCGGCGACGGGGCCCGGGTCGCGCCCGGCGACGTGGTGTTGCGGCTCGACGGGCCGGCCCGGGCGATCCTGACGGCCGAGCGCGTCGCCCTGAACCTGCTCTGTCGGATGTCGGGGGTCGCGACGGCGACGAACGGCCTCGTCGAGGCGGCGCGCCCGCACGGCAAGGCCTCGATCGTCTGCACCCGCAAGACGACGCCGGGCCTGCGCGCCCTCGAGAAGCACGCGGTGCGGGCCGGCGGCGGCTCGAACCACCGCTTCGGCCTCGACGATGCCGTGCTGATCAAGGACAACCACGTGGCGGTGGCCGGTGGCATCGTGCCGGCGATCCAGCGGGCCCGGGCACGGGCCGGCCACCTGGTGAAGATCGAGTGCGAGGTCGACAGCCTGGAGCAGCTCGAGGAAGCCCTCTCGGTCGGCGTGGATGCGGTCCTCCTCGACAATATGGGCCCCGACCTGCTGACCCGCGCCGTGGCGATGATCGACGGCCGCGCCCTCTCGGAAGCCTCCGGCCGCATCACCCGCGAGACCGTGGGCGCCGTCGCGGCCTCGGGCGTGGACCTGATCTCCTGCGGCTGGATCACCCACTCGGCGGCGATCATCGACCTGGGGCTGGACGCCGCCTGAGAGATCTTGCTCCCTCGCCGCCAGCGGGAGGGAGCAACGCGCTTCATTCGACCGTCATCACGTTCGGGTGACAAGTCTTCGCCGCGGTCGTGGCGGAGACGGATCCAGTCTTTCGCGACGCATCCGGCTTGCTAAGGTCGCGCACGTCAGTGCCGCCCTCGACTGGATACGCCCGTGCGCCAAGCCTTCAGTCCCGCGGCTGGTCCTGCGGTCCCTCTGCCTGCCGCGCCGGTGGCGCGAAAGCCGGGTGCCGTTCGGCATGGGCCCGGGCCCGCGCTGATGATGGGGGCGCTCGGCGTCGTCTATGGGGACATCGGCACCAGCCCGCTCTACGCCTTCCGCGAGGCGCTGGTCCCGGCCCGCACCGACGGCATCCTGCTGCCCGAGGAAGTGATCGGCACCGTCTCGCTGATCCTCTGGGCGCTGTTCCTGATCGTGACGGTCAAGTACGTCCTGATCCTGCTGCGCATGGACAACAACGGCGAGGGCGGCATCCTCTCGCTGATGGCGCTGGCCCGGAAGGCGCTCGGCGGCTCCCGCATCGTGTTCATGCTCGGCCTGCTCGGCGCGTCGCTGTTCTACGGCGACGCGGTGATCACCCCGGCGATCTCGGTGCTCTCCGCCGTGGAGGGGCTCAAGCTCGTCACCCCGGCCCTGAACGACTACGTGCTGCCGATCACGGTGACGATCATCGTCGCCCTGTTCCTGGTGCAGAACCGCGGCACCGCCAAGGTCGCGGCCTTCTTCGGGCCGATGACCGTGGTGTGGTTCGTCGCCATGGCGCTCGCCGCCCTGCCGCATATCGGCCTGCACACGGAGGTGTTCCGCGCGGTCAACCCCTGGTACGCGGTGCATTACCTGCTCGGCCACGGCACCGGGGCGCTGGTGGCGCTCGGCGCGGTGTTCCTGGCGGTGACCGGCGCCGAGGCCCTGTTCGCCGATCTCGGGCATTTCGGCCGCAAGCCGATCCAGGTGGCCTGGGTCTGCCTGGTCTTCCCGGCGCTCGCCCTGAACTACCTGGGCCAGGCGGCCCTGGTGCTGGAGAAGCCCGACACCGCCGACCCGTTCTTCCAGCTCGTCCCGGCCTGGGGCCTGCTGCCGATGGTGGTGCTGGCGACGCTGGCCACCGTGGTGGCGAGCCAGGCGGTGATCACCGGCGCCTTCTCCCTCTCCCGGCAGGCGATCCAGCTCGGCCTGCTGCCGCGGCTCGAGATCCGCCACACCTCCGAATCGCATGCCGGGCAGATCTACCTGCCGCAGATCAACGGGCTGCTGATGGTCGGCGTCGTGCTGCTGGCGGTGCTGTTCAAGACCTCCTCGTCGCTCGCCTCGGCCTACGGCATCGCGGTGACCGGAACGATGCTGCTCACCGCCTCGATGACCTTCCTGGTGATCTGGCGGATGTGGGGCTGGTCGCCGGTGGCCGCCGCCCTGGTGATGCTGCCGTTCATCGTGGTCGAGTTCCTGTTCCTGCTCTCCAACCTGATCAAGGTGGTCGAGGGCGGCTACGTGCCCCTGATCCTGGCCGGCGGCCTCGTCATCCTGATGTGGACCTGGGTGCGCGGGGTCACGATCCTGTTCAACAAGACCCGCAAGACCGACGTGCCCTTGGTCGAGCTGGTCGGCATGCTGGAGAAGAGCCCGCCCCACCACGTGCGCGGCACCGCTGTGTTCCTGACGAGCGACCCCGAGATCGCCCCGGCCGCCCTGCTGCACAACCTGAAGCACAACAAGGTGCTGCACGAGAAGAACGTGATCCTCACGGTGGAGACGGTGGACACGCCGCGCTCGAAGGAGGCCGACAAGGTCCGGATCGAGCCGGTGGGGCCGCACTTCTTCAAGGTGGTGATGAAGTTCGGCTACATGGAGACGCCGAACATCCCCAAGACCCTGGTGCTGCTGCGCCGCCAGGGCTTCAAGTTCGACATCATGGCGACGTCGTTCTTCCTGTCCCGCCGCTCGATCCGCCCGGCCACCCATTCGGGCATGCCGCTCTGGCAGGACCGCATCTTCATCACGCTCGCCAAGAATGCGAACGACGCGACGGACTTCTTCCAGATCCCCACCGGGCGGGTGGTCGAGGTCGGGACGCAGGTGACGGTGTAGGAGTCGCCGCTGGTGTAGATCCGCGCGAGCGATTATCTACATCGCTCTGTCGAGGGCGAACGGCCGTGCCGATCAACGTCAACAATCCCGAAGCCGATGCGCTGACGCGCCGGTTCGCCGCCCTAGCGGGGGTCGGCATCACCGAGGCGATCGTCATCGCCATGCGAGAGGCGATCGCGCGCAGGCACCCGGGGGAGACGCCGCAGGCGACCGCCGCACGGCTGCGCGAGAAGCATGGAATCACCCTCAGCGAGGATGCCCGGACGCCCCTCCCGCGGGATGTCTACGACGCGATGTGGGAAAGCCGCTGATGTTCGTGGACGCCTCCGCGCTCGTCGCCCTGCTGGCGGACAAGCCGGAGGCCGGCCGGATCTCCGCCGCGCTCGCCTCGGCCAGCCGGTGTATGACCTCGCCCGTCCGCGGTCCTGGAAACGGTGCTGGCCCTCGCGCGGCCCGACAAGTTCGACATGACGGTCGAAGCCGTCGGGCCGATCGTCCTCGAATTCCTCGAAGCCCGAAGCATCGAGGTCTGCGATCTCCCGCCCGCCAACGAGACCACGGCGCTCGCTCTGTCGGCGGCGCATCGCTACCGGGCGGGCCGTCACGGCCTCAATCTCGGGGACTGCCTTCACTACGCCGCGGCCCGGTTCTTCGACGTGCCGATCCTCGCCACGGCGGACGAGTTTCGCAGGACCGATCTGGAGACTGTCCGCTGACGGTCCGGTGATGGATCGATCCGCCTACAAACACCCAACGGACCGATGTTCGCGGTGGGCATGCAGGCTGCACCCGGCCATGGCGAGCGCGGCGAAGCGGCAAGGGCGTTAGGTCCTAGCCGATCGAGCGTTCGGATGCCGACGCTGATCGTCGTCGACGCAGTGCAGCGTGGCAGTACGGACCGCTTCCCTCTGACACGTTCGAAGGCGTTGTCCCTCCACGAGACACGCATGTGCGCCGCCGCACGCGGCATGTCCCCGGCGCGGACCTCCGGCGGCATGCCGCGTCCACCTTGCGTTGCACAAGTCTCCCAGGGTGGATTAGAATTCTTCCACTTCCGAACCCAGAGACCCGTTCGCCGGGTTAGCCGGCATGGGCGGACGCGTGGACCGGAGCATCGGTCGGCGCCTCCGGCTCGGCTCGGCCCCGACTGAACGCCGCTCCGGCGCTGCCAGACAGGACGCATCGATGATCAAACTCACCGTGAACGGGGCTGCGCGCAGCTTCGACGGCGACCCCGACATGCCGCTGCTGTGGTACCTGCGCGACGAACTCGGGCTCACCGGCACCAAGTTCGGCTGCGGCGTGTCGCTGTGCGGCGCCTGCACGATCCATCTCGGCGGCGCGGCGACCCGCGCCTGCATCACCCCGGTCTCGGCGGCCGCCGGCCAGGAGGTCGTGACCATCGAGGGGCTGTCGCCCGACGGCAACCACCCGGTGCAGGTGGCCTGGCGCGACCTCAACGTCGCCCAGTGCGGCTACTGCCAGTGCGGCCAGATCATGCAGGCCGCAGCCCTGCTCAAGGACACGCCCAAGCCGTCCGAGCAGGACATCGACGACACGATGAGCGGCAACATCTGCCGTTGCGGCACCTATCCGCGCATCCGCGCGGCGATCCATCAGGCCGCCGGCCAGACGGCGCCCGCCGGCAAGGGAGAGCGCCTGTGATTCATGACGCCCAGATGATGGCCGAACTGGCCGCTCGACCGACCGCCAAGCCGGTCCTCGCCAATGTCAGCCGCCGCGGCATCCTCGGCGGCGCCGGCGCCCTTGTGCTCGCCCTGTCCCTGCGCGACGCCCGCGCCGACGAGGGCCAGACCGCCGAGCAGAAGGCCCAGAAGTTCGGCGCCGACGGCATGCCGCACGGCTGGCGCGACGACCCGAAGGTCTTCGTGGCGATCGCTCCGGACGGCACCGTCACGGTGACCAACCACCGCTCCGACATGGGCCAGGGCGTGCGCACCTCCGTGGCGCTCACCGTCGCCGACGAGCTGGAGGCCGATTGGCCGAAGGTGAAGGTGGTCCAGGCCTGGGGCGACGAGCAGCGCTTCGGCAACCAGGACACCGACGGCTCGCGCTCGCTGCGCCACTTCTTCCAGCATTTCCGCCATGCCGGCGCCGCCGCGCGGCTGATGCTGATCGAGGCCGCGGCCAAGCAGTGGGGCGTGCCGGCCTCCGAGGTGACGGCGTCCAACCACACCCTCACGCACGCCAAGTCGAAGCGCAGCCTCGGCTACGGCGCCGTGGCGCAGGCGGCCTCCGAGCTGCCGGTGCCCACGAACGTCCCGCTGAAGGACCCGAAGGATTTCCGGTACATCGGCACCGGCAAGATCGGGCTGATCGACAACTTCGACATCACCACGGGCCGGGCCGTCTACGGCCTCGACACCAAGCTCGACGGGATGCTGTACGCTGTTGTCGCCCGGCCGGCGGTCTACGGCGGCAAGGTCGCGTCCTACGACGACAGCGAGGCCAAGAAGGTCCCGGGCGTCGTCAAGATCTTCAAGATCGACGGCGGCGAGATCCCGAGCGAGTTCATGCCGCTCGGCGGCGTCGCCGTGGTCGCCAAGAACACCTGGGCCGCCCTGAAGGCGCGCGACGCGCTGAAGATCACCTGGGATGACGGTCCGAACGCCGGCTACGACACCGACGTGTTCCGCAAGGAGCTCGAGGCCGCCGCGCGCAAGCCCGGCAAGGTGGTGCGCAACCAGGGCGACGTCGACGGCGCGATGGCCAAGGCCAAGACCAAGCTCGAGGCCGAGTACTTCGTGCCCCACCTGGTCCAGGCCCCGATGGAGCCCCCGGCCGCCGTGGCCCGGGTCAAGGACGGATTCTGCGAGGCGTGGGCCTGCACCCAGGGTCCGCAGGCCGCCAACGACCGCCTGATGAAGGCGCTCAAGCTGCCCGACGACAAGGTCAAGGTGAACGTCACGCTGCTCGGCGGCGGCTTCGGGCGCAAGTCCAAGCCGGATTACGTGGTCGAGGCCGCCCTGTGCTCGCAGGCGGTGGACGGCGCGCCGGTCAAGCTCGCCTGGACCCGCGAGGACGACATCCACCACGGCTACTACCACACGATCTCGGTGGAGCGCCTGGAGGCCGGCCTCGACGACAAGGGCATGCCGGTGGCGTGGCTGCACCGCTCGGTGGCGCCGACGATCGGCTCGATCTTCGCCCCCGATCCGAAGCACGAGCTGCCGTTCGAGCTCGGGATGGGTCTGGTGAACACGCCGTTCAACCTGCCCAACGCCCGGATGGAGAACCCGGAGGCCGCCGCCCACGTCCGGATCGGCTGGTTCCGCTCGGTCTCGAACATCCCGCACGCCTTCGCGATCCAGTCCTTCGTGTCGGAGTTGGCGCATGCCGCCGGCCGCGACCCGAAGGAGTACCTGCTGGACCTGATCGGGCCGGCCCGTAAGATCGACCCGACCTCGATCGGCGACGTCTGGAACCACGGCGAGGACCCGAAGCTCTACCCGATCGACACCGGCCGCCTGCGCGGCGTGATCGAGGCGGCGGCTAAGGGCGCCGGCTGGGGACGGCAGATGCCCAAGGGCCGCGGCCTCGGCATCGCCGGCCACTACAGCTTCGTCACCTACACGGCGGTGGCGGCCGAGGTGGAGGTCGACGACAAGGGCCAGGTGAAGGTGCACGCCATCGACATCGCGGTCGATTGCGGGCCGCAGGTGAACCCGGAGCGCATCCGGTCCCAGATGGAAGGCGCCGTGGTCATGGGGATGGGGCTCGCCCTCACCTCCGAGATCACCTTCAAGCAGGGCCGGGCCGTGCAGAACAACTTCGACGGCTACGAGATCATCCGGATCGACGCCGCCCCGAAGGTGGTCCGCGTGCACCTGGTGCCGACCGGCTCCTACGACGGCCCGCTCGGCGGCGTCGGCGAACCCGGCGTGCCGCCGGTGGCGCCCGCCATCGCCAACGCGGTCTTCGCGGCCACCGGTCGGCGCGTGCGGCAATTGCCGATCCGCGACCAGCTCAGCGCCTGAACCGCATTCCACCGCGACGCGTTGGGGGACCGGGGACCTGATCCCCGGCCCCCCGCCATGAAAGAGTTCGACACGATGATGCGTCCCGCCGCCTTCACGGTTTCCGTCACGGTGCCCCTGGCCCTGGTCCTGATGGCGGCCCCGGTCCTCGCCTCGCCCTGCTCGGACAAGATCGACGCCCTGTCGAAGCGTGTCACCGCGGAGGCGACCGCCTCGATCTCGGCCTCCACCAGCGGCCAGGGCAACGCCGCCAAGCGCGGCGGCGAGGGCGTGACCGGCACCGAGGGCCAGCGCGCCAACGAATCCCCGCAGGCCCCCCCGGAGAAGTCGGCCCAGGCCGGCGAGGGCGCGGACGCCGCCCAGCAGGCCAAGGTCGCGTTGGACGAGGCGCGGACGGCAGATTCCAAGGGTGATGCCACGGCCTGCGAGGCCGGGGTGGCCCGGGCCGAGGGTCAGCTGAAGAAGGCGCCCTGAGGCGTCGCCGGGCTACCGCCCTAGGGCGCTGATCGCGATCACGAATTTCCGGCGCAGCGCCCGGGAGAAATCGCCGTAGCCGGCGTCCGCCAACAGGAACGCGCCCGGGCCGCCGAGGACGTGGGCGCGGTACCAGTGCTCCAGGGTGGTCCGGTCCGTAGGGCCGGCCCCGAGCTGAGGCTCAGCGCGCCGACCATGCCCAACACCCGGAGCCGACCCGAACCCGTCCGCGCTCTCGCCATCGACGGTCCCGGCTCTCCCCGGCCTGAGGGCCGCCGCGGATCCGTTAGGGCATGCTTTCAAAGCCGGCGAAATCGGCCTTCCGGGGGATGGGGTGAAGGCGGTGCGGACACCACACGGGCATTCCCCCTCCCTTCGCGCGGGCTACCAGATGTAGAGCGGGTCCCCTCTCCCGTGCGGGAGAGGGACGGGGTGAGGGATGCGACTTCTCCGGATGGACCTGATCCCTCACCCCAGCCCTCTCCCGCTCGGGAGAGGGGGCACGTCGCCCCTCCCGGAAGACGATGGGTGAAACATCATAGCCCGCACTCGACAGCGGACCCGCCCCTCACTCTGAGATGTGTGAGCATCAGGGTTCGATCGGGGATCGTCCGGCTCCGGCGGCGGCTTCGCTCATCTCGGAGGGGTCGATCCCCGGTCCCGGCGGCTCGGCGGCCGGGGGAAGTCGGGGCGGTACGAGATCCGCCCCGCGATGCGGCCTCAGGCGGCCGCGGCGGCGAGCGCGTGCGGGTTGCCGTTCAGGCCGGCGCAGAGATCGTCGATCTCGGCGAGGTCGAGGGCGTCTCCGGCCCGGCCCGCGATGGTGTCGATCAGGTGGTCCTGCCGGGGGTCGAACGGATGTCCCTGCATCCGGTAGAACTGGTAATAGCGCAAAGCCGCCAGGACGGTGTCACGCTCGCGGTCGGTTACGGTGAAGTGCTGCATGGGTCTTCGTCTTCCCCTTGTGGCTTCAACGAACGCCCGGGCGGGCCGCGACGCCGAACCCGAGCTTGACCGTTGTAACCGGTGGGTAACGACCCGAACAGTTCTTGACAGCTCGCGCGGATGTGATTCGCATCATTTAAGATTTTGGTCCTCGCCGGGGAAACCCGGCGGCGAATCGAAAAGCCGTTCGCCGGCAACGCGTTGCGGCCGCCGGGGCGGTCACAGGCCGAGATCGGCCAGGTAGCGGGGCAGGACCGTGCTCGCCGGCCCGTAGCGCGCGTCGTCGAACGCGTCGGCGTTGTCCGAGGGGTCCAGGTTGATTTCGCAGGTCGGAATCGTCAGCGCCCGGGCCTGCCGCACGTAGCCGGCCGCCGGGTAGACCGCCCCCGAGGTGCCCACGGCCACGAACAGGTCGGCCGCGGCGAGCGCATCCTCAATGGCATCGAGATGCATCGGCATCTCGCCGAACCAGACCACGTCCGGCCGCATCCGGCCGACCGTCCCGCAGGCCGGGCAGGACGAGGCCCGGTTCAGGTCGTCGCGCCAGGGCGTGACCGCCCCGCAGGCGGTGCAGCGGGCCTTCAGCAGCTCGCCGTGCATGTGGACCACCGCGCGCGAACCCGCCCGCTCGTGCAGGTCGTCGACGTTCTGCGTGCACAGGAACAGGCGCCCGCCCCGCGCAGCGAGCCGCGCCTCGGCCTCGGCCAGGGCCACAT
>NZ_VRVD01001180.1:0-696 GCF_008040015.1 Methylobacterium sp. WL18
TGGGACTTGGCCGCGCGCAGGCCGAGAGCTGTGCTCAAGCCTGCGAGCAGGAGACGGCGGTCGAGCTGCATGAACCGGTCCCGGGCGACGCTCAGGACGGGGCCCGGAAGGCAGGGCGGGCGGGCTCGGGCATGGCGCTCTCCTGAAACATCCCTCGCCCAACGTCGCGGGACGCGGTCACGGTTCCGGAGAGGCGCGTCCTCAGGCGCGTCGGGTGATCACGGATACGTAGAAGCCGTCCGTGCCGGTCCGCAGCGGGGTCATCTGCAGGCCGTGCTCCGTCTGGCGAACAGAGGACGCGAGGCTCGGCGGCCCCGCCGCCAGCACGGTCTCGGTCGGCACGGCATCGAAGCGGCCACGCCAGCGCGACAGCAGCCCGGCCACGGCCGCGTCGTTCTCTGCCGGCAGGAGCGAGCAGGTGACGTAGACGATCCGCCCGCCGGGCCGGACCAGCTTGGCCGCCCGGTCCAAGACCTGCGACTGCTCGGCGATGCGCAGGGCCAGGCTGCCGGGCCGCAGCCGCCACTTGGCGTCCGGGTTGCGCCGCCAGGTCCCTGAGCCGGTGCAAGGCGCGTCGACCAGCACCCGGTCGATCTGGCCGTCGAGATCCTCCACCACGTCGGCGCGGGCCTTGCCGCGCCGAGGGCTGCCTTCTGCCGCGGGGGTATAAAACACATCAGCAGCAGCCGAACAACT
>NZ_VRVD01001181.1:0-691 GCF_008040015.1 Methylobacterium sp. WL18
CCGGGAAGGCGGGCTCGTCGCGGCCGTCGCGCTCGGCCTCCAGCCGGGCGTTGCGGGCGGCGATCTCCCAGAGGCTCTTGGTGACGCTGTCGTAGGTCGCCCGGGTGGTGGTGGCGTCGAGGCGGACCAGCAGGTCGCCGGCCTGGACCCGGGCGCCCTCTTGGATCGGCAGTTCGGCGACCACGCCCCCGGTGGGGTGCTGGACCTTCTTGATGTTGCTCTCCACCACCAGGGAGCCGGTGGCGATGATCGCCCCGGACAGTTCCGTGGCGGCCGTCCAGGCGCCGGTGCCGGTGGCCAGCACGATCACCGCGGCGACGCCGACGACGTGCCGCCGCAGCGAGCGCCGGGTCTCGCGGGTCGGGTCGATGGAGGCCTGGTCCCGCGTCATGCGACCCTCGTGGGTGTCTGCCGGGTCAGGGCGCCCAGCTGCGCCAGGACCTCGTCGCGGGGCCCGTGCAGGCGCACGCGGCCCTCGCCCAGGACCAGGATGCGGTCGACGGCGGCCAGCGCGCTCGGCCGGTGGGCGATCACCACCACGATGCCGCCCCGGGCGCGCACGCCCTGCACGGCGGCCGACAGGGCGCGGTCGCCGTCGACGTCGAGGTTGGAGTTCGGCTCGTCGAGCACCACCAGGAACGGGTCGCCGTAGAGCGCCCGCGCCAGCGCGATCCGCTGGCGCTGGCCCCCC
>NZ_VRVD01001182.1:0-691 GCF_008040015.1 Methylobacterium sp. WL18
CCGCCCACACCGCCGCCGCCCACGCTGAGGGCGAGCAGGCCGATGGCGGAATCGCCGTAGGTGGTGACCCGCCCGGAATTGATCATGCCTGTAGGGCCGCCGTTGCCGCCGTCGCCGCCCGATCCGCCGATCGCGGTGGAGAAGGCGAAGCTCGGCAGCGCCTTGCCGCTCGGCGTGACCAGGGGCGCCGTGATGGCCGTCGCTCTGGCGAGGCCGCCGATTCCACCGCCGCCGCCGATGCTGAGGACGGACAGGCCGTTCGCCCCGAAACCCGCGGTCGTCACCGTCGTACTGCTGTCGATCCGGGCCTCGCCGCCGTTGCCGCCCTTGCCGCCGGACCCGCCGATCGCCCAGGAGGCCGAGAGCACGACCCCGACCGCGGTGCTTCTGACGTCGCCGCCCACACCGCCGCCGCCGCCGACGCTCTGCACCAGCACGGCCGTCGATCCCGCTCCGCTCGTCTCGATCGCGCCGGCCCGGCCGGTGAAGCGGGCCAGACCGCCATCGCCGCCACCACCGCCGCCGCCACCCAGGCCGACGGAGAAGAAAGCGCCCGCGGTGACCGCACGCCCTCCGGTGCCGCCGCTGCCGCCGATGCTCTGCGCGAGCGCCCCGAAGGCGGATTCGCCCTCGGTCGTGATCCGGCCGCCCGCGTTGACGATCTCGGCGGTGCCGCCGGCGCCGCCCGTAC
>NZ_VRVD01001183.1:0-690 GCF_008040015.1 Methylobacterium sp. WL18
GCGCCACGAGGCCGAGGGCGTAGTCGCCCTCCGTGACGATCGTGCCGCGCTGGGTCACCGTGACGGTGCCGCCGTCGCCGCCCCGGGCACCCGGCCGTCCGCCGGCATCCGGCTGGTTGCCGCCGTTGCCGCCGATGCTCTGGACCAGGGCGCCGAGGGCGTAGTCGCCGGAGGTCCTGATCGTCCCGGACATGTCGAGGCGCGCGGTGCCGCCCGCGCCACCCTGCGTCACGTACGGGTTGCTGTAGGCGGTCCCGGATCCGCGGATGGAGCCGGCGCCGCCGAGGGACTCGACGATCACCGCGGTCGCCCCGACGCCGTCGGTGATCACCTGGCCGGAGCGCGTCACCGTGAGCGAGGCCGGACCGCCGGCGCCGCCCTGCCGGGACGCGGTCTGGTCCGCGTCGGTGCCGCCGTAGCCGGCCTTGCCGCCGACCGCGCTCACCCGGACGCCCAGGAAGGCCTGTCCCTCGGTCGAGACCGTGGACGACAGGGTCAGGCTGACCGAGCCGGCAGCGCCGCCGCCGCCGACATCCTTCTGGGCGTCGCCGCCATTCCCGCCCCGGGAGAAGACCCAGAACCGGGGGATCGGCTTGAAAACCGGCCGCGCAGCGTCGGTGATCTGATCGCCCCGCCCGACGACTTCGTCCGACAGCGTCACCGCGACGGCCCCGCCGCGCCCGCCATCGG
>NZ_VRVD01001184.1:0-689 GCF_008040015.1 Methylobacterium sp. WL18
GTACTCGTCCCAGCCCACCCGGCGCAGGGCCTGGCGCGCCCGGTCCGGCGACAGGTCGGCCACGGCGGTCAGGTGGATGCCGGGCGTCCGAGGCGCCTGCGACAGGTACATGGAGCCGAACTTGCCGGCGCCGATCAGGCCGACGCGGACGGGGCGGCCCTCGCTGGCGCGACGCTGCAGCTTGGCGAACATGGACATGGCGTTCTCTCCCTGCGTGTCGCGCGGTCGGTCGAACCTCGGGGTCCGTTCCCGCCGCGTCGGCACGGTGTCGTCAGCCCGGAATTATCATGCGCCTCGGTGCCTGCCCATGCGGCGCCTGCGGATCACCGTCGGCGACGCCTTCGGGACGGCGCGAGCGCATCGTCATGGTCTGAAAGCCGGCGCCCACCTTTCGGACCGATGCTTTAGCCGGCGGCGCGGCCCTCCTGCTCCTGCTCCAGGAGCCATCGGCGGAACGCCCGGATCCTCTCCAGATCCCGGTCCCGGGCACGGGTGCAGATGAAGTGGAGGTCCCGGTACAGGCTCTTCAGGCGGCCTTCGCCGAGCCGCACCAGCTGCGCGGCGCCGAGTTCGGCCTGGGCGAACCGCAGGCTCTCCAGCGCCACCCCGAGCCCCTGGACCGCGGCGGAGATCACCAGGGCGCCGCGATCGAACGCCGCCCCGGGGGCCGAGGCCGGCGGCGGCAGGCC
>NZ_VRVD01001185.1:0-689 GCF_008040015.1 Methylobacterium sp. WL18
GGCCGCGACGCCCTGCCAGAGCGGGCACGGGACCTGGGCCGCCGCCACGACCCGGCCGTGCTCGACCAGCGCGGCCTTGACGTGGACCCCACCGAGGTCCCACCCGATCTGCTTTGAGACTGGCATGGGCATATGACCGCGACGCGCGCCTCGACGGATGACGGACTCGGGCGCCCCGGCTTCGCGGTGATCCCGGTGCTCGACCTGCGCGGCGGCCGCGTGGTGCGGGCGCGCCGCGGCGAGCGCTCCTCCTATGCCCCGATCGAGACGCCCTTGGCAAAGGGCTCCGCGCCCGATGCGATCGCGCGTGGGCTTCTCGATGCGTGGCCCGCGCGCAGTCTCTACGTCGCCGATCTCGATGCGATCATCGACGGGACCGGGCCGGACCTCCGGGCTCTGGAGGCGATCGCCCGGGCCTGCCCGGGACTCGGCCTGTGGGTCGATGCGGGCTTCTCCGAATCGGCGGGTGTCGCGGCGTTCCTCGCCGCAGGCCTCGGGCGGCCCGTGATCGGCAGCGAGAGCCAGCGGGATGCCGGGCTCGTCACTGATCTCGGCGAACGCGCCGTGCTGTCCCTCGACACGCGCGGATCCGAGCGCCTCGGCCCGGCCGCGCTCCACGACGATCCCGCGCTCTGGCCGCCGGACGTGATCGCCATGACCCTGGCCCGGGTCGGCGCCGGGGCCGGGCC
>NZ_VRVD01001186.1:0-687 GCF_008040015.1 Methylobacterium sp. WL18
CTCTCCCCCCCTGCTTCGCAGGGTACCCTCCCCCGCAGAGGGGGGAGGGAGAGGCGCGTCGGCCGCCTCACCGCCCTCGGCAGGCTCGACCACAAGGATCGGCGTGCCCTCCGAGACCTTCGATCCGATCCCGACCAGCAATTCCCGCACGGTGCCGGCAACCGGGGAAGGGACCTCCATGGTCGCCTTATCGGATTCGATGCTGAGGATCAGGTCGTCCACGGCGAGGCGGTCGCCCGGCTTCACCAGGAGTTCGATCACCGGCACGTCCCGGTAATCGCCGATATCCGGGAGGGCGATCTGCAGCGCGGCGCTCATGCGGGCGGGTTTCCGTGGCTTGTCGTGGGCGGACTGGTTTTTGGCGGGGCGAGGTCCGGGGTCGGGCCGCGCGCAGTGCGTTCGCGCTCTGGCTTCCCTCCCACCCACACCCCTCATCCTGAGGTGTGAGCGAAGCGAGCCTCGAAGGAGGCCTCCAGGGATCGCGCGGCCGGCTGGAGGGCTCCTTCGAGGGCTCCGCTTCGCTCCGCCGCCTCAGGATGAGGGCGCGGGTTGGAGTTGCTCGGGTCGGGGGGCAGCCCCTCAGATCGTCCAGGGCGCCGGCGTGTCCGCGTCGATCCCATAGCGCCGGATCGCCTCGGCGACCGTGGCGCGCGGCACCGTGCCGGCCTCGGCCAGCGCGTGCAGGGC
>NZ_VRVD01001187.1:0-684 GCF_008040015.1 Methylobacterium sp. WL18
GGACGGGACCGGCCAGACCGATACGGCCTGCAACGGACCGCTCGCGGTGGCCTGCCTCGGCGGCGCGAACGCGTTCTGACGCCGCGGCGCGGACGGGCGGAACCCCCGCGGAAGCGCTGCCGTTGCTTCAGGTCCGGCACCTCGGCCGGGATGGGAGGCGACGATGCAAGAGGTCAGGAGAGCCGTTATGCGGGGCCGCGTTTCGTGTGCGGCCATTCTCGTCGTGGGGCTGTCGAGCGCGGCGCTAGCACGCGATGCCGCGTCCGCGACCCCGGGTGCCAAGGGCCGGATCGGCGCCCTCCACGGCATCGGGTTCAACCCTCCTAAATTCGGCTCCGATATCCGTACCTCTAAAGACCAGCCCTATACGTGGCCGGTGAGTGACCGATATCATCCGGTCTCCAAGCCGTTCTACGGCCGGGCTTACTGAGATTCACCCGACCGGCGCGCCCTGGCGTGCCGGTCATCGTCCTGCGGGAGAAGCGGAGAGAGCGTCATGCCGGTGCGGTCTCGGCTGATCCTGATCGCCCTGGTCTGCGCGCCCGTCGCCGCGCGGGCGGGCGAATTCGCGCCGACGGCGCCCGCGCAGGGGATGATGATGCCCCTTCCGGATCCCGGCATGGCGAACAGCGCGCCGAGCCAGGCTCCACCGGCCGATGCGGGCACCCCGGCGCCGGCGCAACC
>NZ_VRVD01001188.1:0-683 GCF_008040015.1 Methylobacterium sp. WL18
CCCCGGCCCCGGCCCGCCCGGTGGTGCTGAAGGCCCCGTCCGAGGACGGGGTGATCGGGCCGGAGCTCCAGCTCAACGGCATGTCCGGCACCCTGAAGCTGGAGCGGGCCGGCACCGCCGTCACGGCGCGGATCAAGCTGCCCGGCACCAAGATCTCGCAGCCGGCGGAGTCCTGCACGGTGCCGCTCGCCAACGGCAATCCCATCACCCTGACCTCCGAGGGCAAGCCCGAAGGCGCGCCGCGCTTCGAGGCCGCCGGGGCCGAGTGCCCGCTGCGCTTCGACGTGGTCGAGGGCGGGATCCTGGTCACGTCGCTGGGCCAGGGACCGATCTGCACCTTCTCGAATGCGGATTGCGCGACCACGCCCGTGGGGCTGTGGGGGCCGGCGGGCGCCAGCCTGATCCCCCGGGCCGGGGAGTTCGACACCGGCCGGGGCGTCGCCGACAAGGCGGTACGCGACAATTACAAGCTGATGACCCAGCGTGCCCGGCGCGAGGACGTGCGGCCGATCGTGAGCGAGCAGGCGGCGTTCTCGGCCGACCGGGAGCAGCTCTGCCGCGGCTACGCCCGCGAGGGCACGCACGGCTTCTGCCACCTGCGGGTCACCGAGAACCGGGCCCTGGCGCTCGCCACCCGCCTGGGTGCCAACACGGCGGTTCCGACCGCCGCGGCGGCCCCGCGC
>NZ_VRVD01001189.1:0-682 GCF_008040015.1 Methylobacterium sp. WL18
GCGCCGCTCTGCGCGACCAGGGCGGGCACGCGACGCTGGTGCGCGCCCCCGATGCGGTCCGGGCCGCGGTGCCGGTGTTCCAGCCCCTGGCGGAGCCGCTGATGCGGATCACCGCCGGGATCAAGACGGCGCACGATCCCGCCGGGGTGCTGAACCCGGGCCGGATGTACGCGGGCGTGTGAGTCCGGTCCCCTCCCCGCCCGGAGAGGAGAGCAGCAGGAAGGCATCGTGCAGACCAATTTCAACCTCGCCCAGCTCGCCGATCCCGCCATGGCGGCGTCGGAAAAGATCCTGCGGACCTGCGTGCATTGCGGCTTCTGCACGGCGACCTGCCCGACCTACCTGCTGCTGGGCGACGAGCTCGATTCCCCGCGCGGCCGGATCTACCTGATCAAGGACATGCTGGAGGGCGGGAAGCCCGCCTCGCAGGAGGTGGTCAAGCACATCGACCGCTGCCTCTCCTGCCTGTCCTGCATGACCACCTGCCCGTCGGGGGTGCACTACATGCACCTCGTCGACCACGCCCGGGCGCATATCGAGACGACCTTCGCGCGCCCGACGGACGACCGGTTCCTGCGCGCGCTGCTGGCGCAGGTCCTGCCCTACCCGAACCGGTTCCGGCTGGCGCTGGTCGCCGCCAAGCTCGGCGCGCCGTTTCGCGGGATCGTGGCGCGGCGAGCTT
>NZ_VRVD01000118.1:0-9992 GCF_008040015.1 Methylobacterium sp. WL18
GGCCACGCCTCGCGCTTCGCCGTGATCGGCCCGGCCCTGCGCCTGCCGCCGCGGCTCGCCCTGTCGATCGCCATGGCGCTGCACGAACTCGGCACCAACGCGGTCAAGTACGGTGCCCTTTCGGTCGAGGGCGGCACGGTCGAGATCTCCTGGACGGTGCGGCGCGAGGCGGAGATCCGCCTGTACCTGCGCTGGGCCGAGCGCGGCGGTCCGCCGGTGAAGAAGCCCACGCGTACCGGATTTGGCTCCCGCCTGATCGAGCGCAGCCTCGCCCGCGAGCTGGCCGGCGAGGTGGCGCTGACCTACGAGGAGACCGGCGTGATCTGCACGATCGATGCGCCGGTCCCGCCGCCCGGGCTGCTGGAGCGCAAGAGCGCCGGCGCGCCGGCCCGGATCGCGCCGCTGCCGCTGGCGGGGTAGGGCGGTATTTCGATGGACGGGCCGTCGATCAGTGCCGATCGAAGCGGCGGGCGCTCCGCGCGTCGCGCTGCGCGTTGATGTACGCATTCTCCTCGCGCCGAGCGCGGTCCCTGTCTCGCCGGGCCTGCTCGCGGGCAAGCTCAAGCTGCTTCCGCTGGCTGGACTCGATGTCCTTCAGGATGTTGAGCTCGCGCTGCCTTTGGAAGTCCTGGGCCAGGGCGGGAACGGCCATTGAAACGATGAGGGCAGCGATACAGGCGACGATACGCATGGATGATCCTTCCGAATATCGATGGTTCACGTCGCGCTTCTGGTGATAACGAAGCGTCCCTGCCGCGACGCGATGAAGATGAGCGGATCCGCCGAGATTATGCTCGGCGGATTGGTCCCATCTAAGACTGTTCCGTACTGAACACATGCTGAGCGGTTTTTTTCAAAATTGCTCAACCAGCGACCCGAGGGCGGTTCGATCCTCGGTTTTGCTCCGCGAGGTCGACCGGCAGGACTCGACCGGTCATGCCATTCTGCCAAACGACAGGTTGGAAGGGTCACCGTCCCGAATGCCTGCGCTTCGTCGGGCCTAACGGCTTATTCCGGCATGGCGCAGCGCGACGACCGGTCCTCGAGAGGTACCCAGTTCCGGTACATTTTCGGCCCTGCGGGATCATCCATGTCCCGGAACACTTCGGACTCGCACGGCGACCACCTTGCGCGGTTCATCGATCGGCAGGTGGAGGGCGGGCGCTTTGGACGATACATCTTCCGAGGGTTGATCCCCCATACCTGATAACCCGCACCGTCGTTCCGGGGCGCCGCAGGCGAGCCCGGAACCCAGAAACGCTGTCGGTGCAAGAACTTGGCACGCCGATGGTTCTGGATCCCGGGCTCCGCTGCGCGGCCCCGGGATGACGGCGTGTCGAGGCACGGGTCAAGCCTTCTTTAGAAGACGACCGAGCCTTCCGCCCAGAGCAGGGATCCCGAGTCCAACGTCTAACCCGGAACTGTCGAGCGACAGCTCACGTCCGGCTTTCGGCCGCCCCGCGCCGTGGCATCTCCGGGATCTGGGGCTTTGCCGCCAGACGTGGAAGCACGGCTAACACCGTGTCGTCGAGGGAATCGGTGGATCAGACGCGATCGCGGTCACGCGCATCCTGCATCACCGGATCGATGACAGTCCTCGTATGTAGGCGGGGCCGCCCGCGCGTCGCCCCGACCCATCCTCAATGATACGGATCGGCCGCATCCCGCAGCCCGTCGCCCATGAAGTTGAAGGCCAGCACCGTCACCAGCACCGGCAGGACCGGCAGCAGCAGCCAGGGATAGAGCTGCACCGCCGCCAGGTTCTGCGCCTCGTTGAGCAGCACGCCCCAGCTCGTCACCGGCGGGCGCAGGCCCAGCCCCAGGAACGAGAGGGCGGTCTCGCCCAGGATCATGGTCGGGATCGACAGGGTCGCCGAGGCGATCAGGTGGCTCATGAAGTTCGGGATCAGGTGGCGGCCGATCACCCGGGCCGGCGAGGCGCCCATCAGCTCCGCGGCCTGGACGAAATCCTCCTCGCGCAGGGCCAGCAGCTTGCCGCGCACCGCCCGGGCGAGGCCCGGCCAGTCGAGCAGGCCGAGGATCACCGTGATGCCGAAGAAGATGAGCAGCGGGCTCCAGTTCGGCGGCAGGGCGGCCGACAGGGCGAGCCAGAGCGGCAGCTCGGGCAGCGAGCGCACCACCTCGATCAGGCGCTGCACCCCGGCATCGACCACCCCGCCGAAATAGCCCGCGATCCCGCCGAACAGCATGCCGAGCGTGAAGGAGATCGCCACGCCCACCAGGCCGATGGTGAGCGAGATCCGCGCCCCGTAGATCATGCGGGAGAACAGGTCGCGCCCGAGCCGGTCGGTGCCGAGCAGGAACAGCGTGCCCGTCTCCGGCGGGCAGACGACGTGGAGATCGGTGGCGATCAGCCCGAGCCAGGCATAGCCGTCGCCCCGGCATAGGAAGCGCAGGGGCTGCGGCTGCGACGCATCCACGACGTAGTCCCGGCGGAACGTGTCGAGGTCCAGATGCGCCCGGTAGGGATAGACGAACGGCCCGAGAAAGCGGCCGTCGTGGAACAGGTGCACGCCCTGCGGCGGCGCGTGCAGGAAGTCGCCGTTGCGCCGGGCCTGGCCGTAGGGCGCCAGAATCTCCACGAACGGCACCGTCGCATAGAGCGCCAGCAGGATCAGCGCCGAGGCCACGGCGATCCGGTGGCGCAGGAACTTCCGGACGATCAGCCGCCAGGCCGAGGCGCTGCCGGCGGGGTTCTCGCCCACCGCGTGCGGCTCGAACGGCGCCGGATCAACGAAGTGGGCGGTGCGCGGGCCGGTCACCGCGCACCCATGCGGATGCGCGGATCGAGCCAGACCAGGATCAGGTCGGAGATCAGCATGCCGACCAGCGTGAGGCCGGCAACGAACATCAGGATGAACCCAGCCATGAACTGGTCCTGGCTGCGGAGCGCATCGAGCAGGAGCGGCCCGACCGTCGGCAGGCTGAGCACCAGCGAGACCAGCACCGAGCCGGAGACCAGGTGCGGCAGCAGGTTGCCGATGTCGGCGACGAATGGGTTGAGCGACATCCGGAACGGGTATTTCAGCAGCGCCCGCATCGGCGGCAGGCCCTTGGCCCGGGCGGTGACCGTGTAGGGCTTGGCCAGCTCGTCCAGCAGGTTCGCCCGCATCCGGCGGATCATCGCGGCGGTGCCGCCCAGCCCGATCACCAGGGTCGGCACCACCAGGTGCGCCAGGAGCGAGCGGATCTTGGTCCAGTCCCAGGGCTGGTTGGTCAGCGCCGAATCGTAGAGCCCCCCGATCGACAGGCCGAACCAGCGGTTGGCGTAGAACAGCAGGATCAGCGCCAGCAGGAAGCCCGGGACGGCGAGCCCGACATAGCCGAGCAGCGTCACCACCGCGTCCCCGAAGGTGTGCCGGTGGGTGGCGGAATAGATCGCCGCCGGGATCGCGACCACGTGGACGAAGACCACCGCGGTCAGGTTGATCAGCAGGGTCAGCCACAGGGCGTCGCCGACCACGTCCGCCACCGGCTTGTCGTACTCGAACGACCAGCCCCAATCGCCCTGGAGCAGCCCGGAGAACCCGACCGGCCCCGGCATCAGGCCGATCCACATCAGGTATTGCTCCCAGACCGGCCGATCGAGCCCGTACTGGCGGATCAGCAACTCGGCCTTGGCCACGGAGCCCGCCTCGCCGCTGGCGCGCAGCTCCATGATCCGATTGGTCAGGTAGTCGCCCGGCGGCAGCTTGATGATGAGGAACACCAGGGCCGAGATGACGAGCAGCGTCAACGCCATGGTGACGATGCGGCGGAGGATCTGGACGATCACCGGACCTCCGCGCGCGTGTCGGCGCCCTTGTCCCAGAACACCTCGTCCAGGCGCTGCACGCCGATGAGCGCCGTGGGATCCCAGGCGTACAGGGCGCGCCCGGGCAGGTTGGCGAGGCGGTCGGCCCCGACCACCGGCTGCAGCGCGCCCGCCACCGTGCCGATCACCCAGGTGTTCTGCGCGTGGTTCATCAGCATCTCGCGCCAGATCGCGGCCTGCCGCGCGGCGTCGTCGGTGTGGCGCCATTCCCGGTCGAGGTCGAGCAGGTGCTGGACCTCCGGGACGTCGCAGGCCTCGCCGGACTTGCCCCGGCTCTCGACGTTGGCGCTCCAGAGCGGCCAGGCATAGTGCTCGGGCTGGGCCGGGCTCAGCTCGGTGGGCGGCATGATCGCGGTCGGCACCGCGAGGTCGAGGCCCTGGGCTGCGACCATCACGGTCATGCCGGCGATGGAGCGGCGGTGCAGGTTGGTCCGCTCCTGCGGCTTGGTCACGAGGCGGATGCCGACCTCGCGCCAGAACTCGGTGATGAGCAGGAGCGCGTCCAGCACCATCTCGGCCTCGCCGTCGCTGTCGACCACGACCTCCATGGCGCGCCCGTCGGGCATCAGGCGGATGCCGGAGCCGTCGCGGCCGGTGAGCCCGATCGCGTCGAGCAGGCGTGCGGCCCCGGCCGGGTCGTAGCCGGCGTGGAGCGTGCGCAGCTCCGGCGTGTAGAGCGGGCTGTCGGCCACGATCGTGTCGTTGCCCTCGGTGCCCAGCCCGAACAGCAGCGTGTTGTTGAGCGTCCGCCGGTCGATGGCGAGCGACAGGGCCTGCCGGTAGCGCACGTCCCGGTTCAGCGCCCGCCAGCCGGGATCCCGGGTGGTGAGGTTCGGGTAGAGCGCGATCTCGGAGCCCCGCGCCACGGGCCACAGGTTGGTGCGGTAGCCGTGGGCCTTCTCGCCCTCCTTGAGGCTCGGGATGTCCGGCATCGACAGGCCGCGGAACATCAGGTCGGCCTCGCCGGCATTGGTCTTGGCGACCAGCAGCCCCTGCGAGGCGACGTCCATCACGATCGTGTCGACGTAGGGAAGCTGGGTCCCGGCGGTGTCGACCCGGTGGTAGCTGCGGTTGCGCTCGAACCGGAAGCGCGTGGCCGGCGAGCGGGTCCGCGGCACCCAGCCCTGGAGGGTCGGGCAATCCGGGTTGTTCAGCTCGTAATTGTCGTCGAGGCGGTTGTGCAGGGCCGCCCAGCCGCGCAGCTTCAGCGCCTTGGCCTTCGCGTCCGCCGCCTCCTTGCCGAGGTAGCGGGCGTGGACGGTCTTGAGGTAGTGCGCCGGCCGGTAGATCAGCGGATCGCGCGGCGCCGCGAGCGCCGGCAGGAACATCGGGTTCGGCCGGTCCCAGCTGAAGCGGATCGTCACCGGGTCGAGGAATTCGACCTTCGGGAGCTTGCCGTCCACGAGGAAGAACACCGGCGGCCCCTCGGGGCTCAGGGCCTTCTCGTTGGCGACGTCCTCCCAGTAGTAGCGGAAATCCTCGCTGGTGAACGGGTGCCCGTCCGACCAGCGGTGGCCCTGGCGCAGGGTGAAGGTGAAGACCCCGCCGTCCACGTCGATCCGCTCCAGCAGGTCGGGCCGCAATTGCAGGTCGGCATCGTAGCCGACGAGCCGCGTGTAGCCGTAGACCGAGAGGTAGCGGACATCCCGGGCCTTCGCGATCAGCGTCCGGATCGTCCCGCCGGCGGTCCCGGTGCGGCGGCCCCGGGCGGCGAGGTCGATCACGAAGGGTTTTTCGGGCGGGGCGGGGGCGTCGGTCGGAGGGGTGTCGGCGAGTGCCTTGCGCGGTGGCAAGAGTAGCGCGGCAGCACCAAGGCCCGCGATCAGGGCGCGGCGGGAGACGCCGCTTCCCGCGTGACCACGGTTGAACTTCGGCTCATGCGAGTCGCGACCTACCCCCTCTCCCGTGCGGGAGAGGGTTGGGGTGAGGGACCAGGGTCTTCCGGAAAAGTCGTACCCCTCACCCTGTCCCTCTCCCGCACGGGAGAGGGGACCCGCGGCAGGTTCGGACGCGTGGGCTTCCAAGCGTTCGCCGAGCGGAGCAGGGTGGCCGTCGCGGGTTTCGAAATCGCTCACGACCCGCCCCCCGCCACCGGATGCAGCGCCACGTAGGTCAGCCGCGCCGGCGAATACCCCGTTGCCCGGTGCAGGTCGTCGAAGGCGTGCGCGCGAGCGATCAGCCGGCCGGCCTTGCGCACCAGCGGATCGTTGGCCGGCTGCTCGAACGGGCGGCCGTTGCGGGTCCAACGGATCGGCTCGGAGCCGGGATCGGGGTTGGTGATCATCGCGATGGTCGGGTGCGCGGGGCCGCCATGGGCGTGGATCCGGTGGCCGGCGGCGTCGTCGTCGAACAGCAGCCGGGTCAGGCCGCGGGCTTGCGCCTCAACGACCCGGCGTCCCTGGGCGACGTGGTCGTCGAAGAACGCCACCATGACCGCGGGATCGATGCCGGACCAATCCACCGTGGACCAGTCGGCGGTGCTGTAGCGGGCCTGCGGGTCCCGATACTGGAGCCCGGACAGGTCGGGGTCGTGGCAGAAGATCCGGGCTCCGGGCCGCGCCATGCGGATCACCCAGGTGGTGAGCCCGCGGAACACCCCGGATTCGATGACGACATCCGGCTTCAGCGCCCGCATCGCCACGTAGAGCTGGAGCGCGCCGTTGAAGCCGCTGCCGCCCCGGCGCTGCCGGACCGGGGCGGTGGGGATCAGCTCCCAGAACTCCCGGACCCAGTCCAGGAGATCGCCGTCCGGCGCGAGGCCGGCGGCGGAAAGATCCCGCTCCAGGATCGCGGCGGCCGATTCGAGCAGGATCGTCACCTCGCGCGGCGAGGTCGGGCGGTGGCTCCAGTCGGGGGCGGCCGGGACGAGGTCGTAGCCGAGGCGGTCGAACAGGGGCGACAGCACCTTGCGGCGCAGCCGTTCGAGCATCACGGGCGGGCGGCCCTGCATCACGCGGCCTCCGCGTCCTGGGCGGCACCGAACCGGACCCGGTGGCCCGCCTCGATCGCCCGCATCGCGCCGGCCTCGTCGGGGCCGAGACGGTAGGGCTCCGCCCAGCGGGTCGGGTCGTTCTGGTCGCCGGTGATCGCCGCGAAGTCGAGCGGGCGGTCGAGGCTCGGGTCCGGCACGGCGGCGAGCAGCGCCCGCGTGTAGGGATGGACCGGGCGGCGGAACAGGGCGGCGCGGGGCGCCTCCTCGACGATCCGGCCCCGGCACATCACGCTGATCGTATCCGCCATGTAGTCGATCACTGCCAGGTTGTGGGAGACGATCAGGTAGGACAGCCCGAGGGCCGCTTGCAAATCCTTGAGCAGGTTCAGGATCTGCGCCTGCACCGAGACGTCCAGCGCCGAGACCGGCTCGTCCAGCACCAGCAGGCTCGGCCGCGGCGCCAGAGCGCGGGCGATGCCGATCCGCTGGCGCTGCCCGCCCGAGAAGGCGTGCGGGTAGCGGCTGAGCCCGCTGGCCTCCAGGCCGACCATCGCCATCAGCTCCCGGCAACGCGCGCGCCGCTCGGCGGCGGGCACGCCGTGGATCTCCATGGGCTCGGACAGGATCTGCCGCACGGTCATGCGCGGATCGAGCGACGCGTAGGGATCCTGGAACACGAATTGGACCGTGCGGCGGTAGGCGAACAGCGCGTCGCCGGAGAGCTTATGGACGTCCCGCGGGCCGCTCCCGTCATCGAACAGGATCTTGCCGGAATCCGGCGCCAGCGCCCGCATGATCATCTTCGAGACCGTGGTCTTGCCCGAGCCGGATTCGCCGACCAGCCCCAGGGTCTCGCCGGCCGCGAGGCTCAGCGACACGTCGGAGACGGCACGGACGATCCGGGGCTTCTGCCACAGGCGCCCGGCCCGCAGGGTGAAGCTCTTGCTGACGCCCTCGACCCGGAGCAGCGGCCCGGCGGGCTGCGCCGGCTTTTGGACCGGTGGGATCTCGGCGCGCGCCGGGCGGATCGGGGTCAGGCGCTCGCCCGGCGCCATGTCGAACCGCGGCACCGCGTGGAGCAGGGCCCGGAGATAGGCGTGGCCGGGCGCCCGCATCACGGTCTCGCGCGGGCCGGCCTCGACAAGGCGGCCGCGGTACAGCACGGCGACGTCGTGGGCGATGTTGGCGACCACCCCGAGATCGTGGGTGATCAGCAGGATCGCCATGCCGGTCTCGTCCTGGAGCCGGGCCAGCAGGGCGAGGATCTGCGCCTGGGTGGTGACGTCGAGCGCCGTGGTCGGCTCGTCGGCGACCAGGAGGGCGGGCTCGAGGATCAGCGCCATGGCGATCATGGCGCGCTGGCGCAGGCCGCCGGACAGCTCGAACGGGTAGGTCTTCAAGGCGCGCTTCGGGTCCGGGAAGCCGACCCGGGCCAGGGCTTCCTGCGTGCGCGCGTCGGCCTCGCGGCGGTCCGCACCGGTGTGGATGCGCAGGGCCTCGCCGATCTGGTCGCCGATCGTATGGAGCGGAGACAGGCAGGTCATCGGCTCCTGGAAGATCATGGCGATCCGCTGCCCGCGGATCGCCCGCATCGCCGAGCCCTCGGTGTCCAGCCGGGCGATGTCGATCTCCGCCGGCCCGTCGCGGAACAGGATCTGTCCGCCGGCGATCGCGGCCGATCTCGGCAGGATGCCCATGATCGCCTGGGCGGTCACCGACTTGCCGGAGCCGGATTCGCCGACCAACGCCAGGGTGCGCCCGCGCATCACGTCGAGCGACAGGCCGTGCAGCGCCGCGAACGGTCCCGTCTCCGTGCGGAAGGTGACCGCGAGGTCGAGGATGGACAACAGCGGGCTCAACCTGTCCTCGCAGCGGGTGAGACCGGAAGATTAGATGCCACAGCGCCGGTTTCCACCATGGCACCGGAAAATAGGCTTTGGGGATCGAGACATGTCACGGCCGGATGGTCGCGGAGGACCGCGAGCAGGTCGGCCACGAAGGCCCAGATCGCCGCGTCGTGGACGCGGTGGTGGGTGAGCAGGCCGACCGGGCGGGACGGATCGCGGGTGATGCCGGCGGCGAGGTCGCGCAGCAGGTCGTCGGGGTCGCGCACCGAGCGGGTGCCGCGCCAATCGATGGGGTCGAGGGTGGCGTCGGCCCGGACGAGCCCCGGGATCGCCGGTCCCGGCACCGCCGAGAGCCCGCGATAGCCGAGTCCCGGCAGGGCGGCGGCGAGGTCCGGGGCGAACCGGTTCCAGGGCGGCACGAAGACCGGCAGCAGCAGCGCCTCCGGCAACCGCTCCTGGGCAATCCGCAACCCGGCGGCGGCATCCGCCACGCGCGCGTCGAGCGGGCGGTGCGGGCCGAACTCGGCGGCCTTCTCGCCCGGGGGGGCGTGATCGTGGTGGGCCAGTCCGTGCACGGCGACGCGCACGGACTTCGCCGAGGTCAGCCGTACCCCGAGGGACGGCTCGATCCCGCTCGGGATCGCGGCGAGCAGGAGCGGCGCGTCGTGCGCCTCGGCCAGGGCGATCAGCCGGTCGAGGGCAGGGGTCGCCGCCACGACATCGTCGTCCCGCCACCAGAACCGCACGCGCCGGCTGCTTGCGGCCGCTTCGTCCAGAGCTTCCCGCAGGGCGATAACGCCAAACCGCACGCTCTCCCTCCCCCCTCTGCGGGGGAGGGTGGCCCCCGAAGGGGGTCGGGAGAGGGGAGCAACGGTGCAGGATGAGGCGATGGCCTTCACACTGGCTCCGCTGTGTCCTGAAGCCGGGTTCCCCTCTTGCGGGACTTCGTCCCGGCCCGACCCCTGCTGACGCAGGGGCCACCCTCCCCCGCAGAGGGGGGAGGGAGCGCGTGGGTGGCCGCTCTTCTGATCCCCGGAGGCGGCGAGGCTCACCGACTCACCCGTGCCATCCGCGACATGCCCCCTCTCCCGTGCGGGAGAGGGTTGGGGTGTGGGGACAGGTCCTTCCGGAGCAGACGCACCCCTCACCCTGTCCCTCTCCCGCACGGGAGAGGGGACCCGCGCTTCGATCGGCACCGCGAGCGCCCGCAACAGATCCTCGACGATCGCGACCGTCCGCGCCGTACCGCCGAGATCGATCCCGTGCGGCCCCGGCGGCGTGGCTCGGAGCTGTGCGTCCACCGCGTGCAGGAGCGTCTCCGCGCTCAGCGCGGCTTCCGGCAGCACCCGGGCCAGCCCCCGGGCAGCGAGGCATTCGG
>NZ_VRVD01001190.1:0-682 GCF_008040015.1 Methylobacterium sp. WL18
GCGGGGGCCTGGGCGACGGCCGGGCCGGCAACGAGGATCAGCTGGAGGAGGGTGTGGGACAGCGTTCGGCGCATGGGACATCTTGTGGTCGGCGGCGGGCCTTCGGCCCGTTCGAGCGGCGAGGGGGTCAGGGCGTCACCACGGCGAGGTCGGCCGCCGGCAGCCAGCCGATGACCGGGGCCTTCTCCCCCCGGTAGCGCACGCGCACCCAGGCGTCCCGCCGCTCCACCACCGCGACGGGATCGAGCCGGACGAGGTAGGGCGCCCGGGCCGGAGCCGGGCCGGGTTCCGGCC
Organism: Methylobacterium sp. WL18; assembly: GCF_008040015.1. NCBI lineage: Bacteria > Pseudomonadati > Pseudomonadota > Alphaproteobacteria > Hyphomicrobiales > Methylobacteriaceae > Methylobacterium > Methylobacterium sp. WL18. Next base: position 295 of record NZ_VRVD01001190.1, read on the forward strand.
GGAAGGCCGTGCGCTCGGCCGTCACGAGGCCGACGCCGATCCATCCGGACGGGGTCGCCGCAGCACGCCGCGAGAGCGCGTAGGGGGTCCCCACCATGGTGCCCGTGGTCATCGAACAACCGCCGTGATCCTCCGCGAGGGTCAGGGCGGCGCCGTCCGGGGTGAAGGAGAGGTCCCCCGGGATGCGCTCCGGCTCGTCGGGAAACCACGTCTCGACCTTGGCCCGGTCGCCCGCGAGGGTCCCGCGCAGGAGGAAGACGCAGGCGAATTGCGGGCTACCGGCATCAGCCGCCCCCCGCTGCTCGGCGAAGACCCCCGCCACCTCATCGCCGGAGATCGCCAGGGTCAGGCTGTCGTAGGTGCCGGACCGGGCGGCCGGCTCGGCCGC
>NZ_VRVD01001191.1:0-681 GCF_008040015.1 Methylobacterium sp. WL18
CGCCCGCACCACCACGACGATCGCGGCCGAGCGGGCGCTGCTCGCCGAACTCGACGGCTCGTGTCGGACGCCGATCGCCGCCCTGGCGCGGATCGAGGGCGACGTCCTCACCCTCGACGGGCTGCTGTTCCTGCCCGACGGCAGCCGGCACTGGTCGGTCTCCCGGCAGGGCCCGGCGACGGAGGCCGAGCGGATCGGCCGCGAGGCCGGCGCCGTGCTGAAGGAAGCCGCCGGGGACACCTACGCGCGCCACCTGCAATAGGCGGGGAACGTCCGCGAGGAGGTGCAGATGCGCGGGATAGGCCAACCGATCAGGAGCACGATCACTCCCGCTCGTCACCCCGCTCGCGATCCCTGCGGATGCTGAGGCGGACGGCGATGAGCTGCCAGAGGCCGATCCCGAACGCCAGCGCGAAGACCAACCCGATATCGAAGGCCGCGAACAGGCCGTCGCTCATCGGCACGCCTCACGATGGCGCGGAGGGGCCGTAGGCCTCGCGCTCGCGCATCCGCTCGATCAGTTCGAGCACGTGAACGACCCGGCCGCCGACATCCCACCAGGGCCGCAGCACGGAATGCCTGCGATCCGGCAGCGGGGGCTGATTCAGCACGGCGTCGATCAGGAACGCCACCTGCGGCAACGGCGGCGCCGCGAGGCCGGGCGTCGCCGTTGCCGCAGGT
>NZ_VRVD01001192.1:0-681 GCF_008040015.1 Methylobacterium sp. WL18
GGCCCTGGCGGCGCCGGGGGAGCGGATCGGCTGCGAGCCGCTGACCTATCCGGCGGTGCGGGGCATCGCGGCCCGGCTCGGGATCACCCTGGTGCCGCTGGCCATGGATGCGGAGGGCGTATGCCCCGACGCGCTCCTCCAGGCCCATCGGGCGACCCCGTTGAGCGGTGTCTATCTCCAGCCGACCCTGCAGAACCCGCTCGGCGCGACCATGGGCACCGCGCGGCGGGCCGACCTCGCCGGGATCCTCGACACGGTCGGCCTCACCGCCATCGAGGATGCAGTCTACGGCTTCCTCGCCGACGCGCAGCCGCTCGCCAGCCTGGCGCCGGACCGGACGATCCTAGTGGACAGCCTGTCGAAGCGGGTGATGCCGGCCCTCACCGTCGGGCTGATCGCCGGGCCCCCGCACCTGACCGACCGGCTCGCGGCCTCGGTGCGACAGGGCGCCTGGACCGCGCTCGGGCTGTCGCTCGCGGCCGGCATGCACTGGATGTCCGGCGGCTCGGCGGCGACGCTCGCGGAGGCCAAGCGCCGGGACGCGGCGTCGCGCCAGACCCTCGCCCGGGAGATACTAGGAGGACTCACGGTGGTCGGCGACCCCCGCGCCTATCACCTCTGGCTCGCATTGCCCGAAACCTGGCGGGCCGAAGCCTTCGCGGCCGCCGCGTTGCGCCGGGG
>NZ_VRVD01001193.1:0-681 GCF_008040015.1 Methylobacterium sp. WL18
GGGGCCGACCAGGATCGGCCGGGCGGTGGCGAGCTTCAGGCCGGCGAGCGTGCCGTCGACGGTCAGCGCCAGGGTGTCGGCGTCCGGCCGCTCGGCGCTCAAGTGCAGCTCGGCCGGCTGCTGCAATCCGGGGATGTCGGTGCGCCCGAACCAGGGGCCCGCCCGGGGGGCCGTGAGGGTCGCGGTGCCGCCCTCGATCCGCGTGCCGCGGCTCGCCAGCGTCAGGTCGAGGGTGCCGCCGCCGGCGCTGCCCTTGATCTGGCTGCGCAGGGCGTCGGATGCGCCGCCCTCCCGGTCCAGGGTGACGGCGAGGTCGAGGGGCGCCTCGCGCAGGAACGCGGGCAGCAGGCGGATCTCGCCGACCCAGACCCGTTCGAGCAGGCCGAGCAGCGGGGCCGCCACGGGGGCCTTCAGGCGCCCGGAGACGCGGCCGGTCCCGTCCGCGCCGATCCGGCCGGACAGCTTGGCGCTGGCGCCCGCGAGGTCCGTCACGTCCAGGCTGTCCACCACCAGGCTCGACCCGTCCGACTGGATGCTGGCCGCGATCGTGCCGTTGCCGGAGCCCGCCGGCCCGTAGCGCACGTCCTTGGCCTCCAGGGTCAGGGCGAGGTCGTGGTCGCGCAGGCTGCCGAGCGTCGTCCCGAGCGGCGGCAGGGCGGCGATGTCGATGCCGCTGGCGCG
>NZ_VRVD01001194.1:0-679 GCF_008040015.1 Methylobacterium sp. WL18
CGCCAGCTCGAGGACGCTGTCCACGCCGGCCACGGCCCGAGCCTGGCCGTCCTGCAGCACCGCCACACCCCGCCGCCCGTCCGAGGCGCGGAATTGTAGGAGTGATTGCCCCATCTTGCGTTCTCCCAGGGCCGGCTTTGGCTGGGCCGGCTCGAAATCGGTGTGTGGCGGCGTGCGTTCGCGCGTCAGCGCTCGAAGGCCGGGCTGATCGTGCCGTCGACCCTGCGGGTGAGATGCCAGGGATTGTCCGGACGCAGGGGCTGCGGCAGCAGCGCGTCGGGCAGATCCTGGTAGCAGACCGGTCGCAGGAAGCGTTCGATGGCCAGGGTGCCGACCGAAGTAGTCCGCCCGTCGGAGGTGGCCGGGAACGGGCCGCCATGGACCATCGCGGGGGCGACCTCGACCCCCGTGGGCCAGCCGTTGGCCAGGATGCGGCCGACCTTGCGGGCCAGCGCCGGGACCAGGCCGGCGGCGATGTGCTCGTCCGCGCGGTCGAGATGCAGCGTCGCGGTGAGCTGGCCCGGCAGTGCGGCGATGATCCGATGGACCTCTTCGAGATCCGTGGCCGCCACCAGGATCGCCGCGGGGCCGAACATCTCGTCGGCGAGGCTGGGATCCGCCAGGAACCGCGCCCCGTCGGTGCGCAGCAGGGTGGCGGGTGCGCCGCCCGGTCCGGCGC
>NZ_VRVD01001195.1:0-674 GCF_008040015.1 Methylobacterium sp. WL18
CCGGTCCCGGCGCCCCGCCCCGCCGAGAGCGTGGCCGCCACCCGGACCGGCGACCCGGCCGCCGATTACGAGACCGCGGTCGAGCTCTACCGCTCCAAGCAGTACGAGCAGGCCGAGATGGGCCTGCGCCAGTTCATCCAGTCGCATCCCCGCGACAACCGGGTCGCCGGCGCGACCTACTGGCTGGGCGAGAGCTACCTGGCCCGCGGCCGCAACCGCGAGGCGGCCGAGCAGTTCCTGAAGGTTTCCACCGACTACGCCCGCTCGTCGCAGGCCCCGGACGCGATGCTGAAGCTCGGCGTCACGCTCAACGCGCTGGGCGCCCGCGAGCAGGCCTGCGCGACGCTGGCCGAGCTGGACCGGAAATTCCCCAATGCCGGCTCCGGCGTCCGCCAGGGTGTCGCCCGGGAGCAGAAGCGCGCCCGCTGCGCGGCCTGACCGGGGATCCCGAAGGGCTAGCCCTTTGGCGGGGTTCGGGGGTGGAGCCCCCGAGAGACCAGGGCTCTGCCCTGGACCCGCAAAAGGTCGGGGACCTTTTGAATCCATGACCGGACAGTCGGACGATCCGGTCCTCCGCGCCCTCGCGCCCTGGCTTGGTCGGCCCGAGCGCGGCGTGCTGCTCGCCGTCTCGGGGGGGCCCGATTCGAGCGCGCTGATGCACGCCGCGCTCGGGC
>NZ_VRVD01001196.1:0-674 GCF_008040015.1 Methylobacterium sp. WL18
CCGCTGCGGCACCCGGGCGCGGGCGAACAGGCGCAGCGCCCGCTCCTGGGCGGTCTCCAGGCTGCCGACGCGCACCGAGATCCGCGTCTGGACCTCGCCCGACTCCGGACCGAGGACTTCGATATGGAAGGTCTCGCGCAACGGCACCTGCCTGATCGTGAGCGCCCGCCGCCGGAGCGGGCCCGGTTCGGCGCGGGGTGAAACCCGTCCCGGGAGACGGCCTCGGAGCCAAGTCCGATTGCAACGCGATCGGCGGCGGCTCTAAGAGGGGCCCGCCCCGACATAGGGGAGATTGTTCGAGGAGTCCCGTGGACCCGCTCAAGGCTGCCGCCGCGACTGCCGTCTGCCTCGTCCTGTTCTGGCTGGCCTTCCGGCTGACCCGGCGCCTCGTCGACATGGCGATCGCTGGCGGCTACGCCGAGGAGCAACGGCGACTGGCCGAAGAGGAGGCTCAGGCGGCCGAGGGCGCGGTGCCGCAGGCCTCGGCCATCTGCGCCACCGCGGCGAGCTTGGCCGCGAACGGCGACCAGTCGTCGGCGGCGGCGATCGGGGCCCAGAGCGCCTCGACCTCCTCGATCAGCATCGTGCAGGGCTCCCCCGCGAAATAGGGATGGTCGAGCCGCGCGCCCGGGGCCGGGGTGAGCGCGTCGAGCGCCGCCCGCACCGGCGCGAAG
>NZ_VRVD01001197.1:0-670 GCF_008040015.1 Methylobacterium sp. WL18
GAGCAGAGCTATTATCGCTGGCGTAAGGAGTACGGCGGCCTGAAGGTCGATCAGGCCAAGAAGATGAAGGATCTGGAGCGCGAGAACGCCCGGCTTCGTCGCCTGGTAGCCGATTTATCTCTGGCGGGTCAGGTGCTGGCGGACGTCGCCTCGGGAAACTTGTAGCCCCCGAGCGACGCAGGCAGGCGGTGGACGGCATCCGGGAGAAGTACGACCTCTCGGAACGTCACGCCTGCCGGATCGTCGGCCAGCATCGGGGCACGCAGCGCTACGTGTCCACGTTGCCGGCCGACGAGGATGCGCTGACCCGTGCCATCATCGCCTCGGCGTCCGCGTATGGGCGCTACGGCTACCGCCGCGTCACCGCGCTGCTGCAGGCAGCAGGATAGCAGGTGGGTAAGGATCGGGTTCATGGTTCGACAGGCTCACCATGAGCGCATCTGGCGTCGCGAGGGGCTAAAGGTCCCGCAGAAGCACCGACCACGCAGTCGCCTGTGGCTGAACAATGGATCCTGCGTGCGGCTGCGCCCGCTCCATCGCAACCACGTCTGGAGTTTTGACTTCGTCCAGGCCCGGACCCACGACGGACGCTCGCTCCGGATCCTGACGCTGATCGACGAGCATAGCCGGGCTTGTCTGGCGCTGAAGGTGGCGCGACGCATCAACAGCG
>NZ_VRVD01001198.1:0-668 GCF_008040015.1 Methylobacterium sp. WL18
CTGTCGGCGCCTGGTCAAGGATTACGAGCGTTATGCCAGCACGCTGGCAGGACTTCATATGGTCGCCTTCGTCTGTCTCATGCTGAAACAGGCCGAACGACTGATGACAGGTGCATAACACGCTCTAGCTTCAAACCCAAGGATCAAAGTGGAGACCAGGCGCCGCCGCCTGCCGACGGGCGTACTGCTGAGGTCGATGTTCAAGGTCAGCCACGCTCAAACGAGGCTCACAAGAGCGCCACCGATCTCCAAGCCACGCTCTATCGCAAGGGCTTGGGCAGGGAGGCCAAGCTCTGCTTCATCGGCCATGATCTGAGGCAGAACCGCTCGGCTCTGATCGTGGACACTTGCCGCACGCCCACGGACGGCTACGTCGAGCCCATCGCCCCTTGACGATGATCGAACCGCGGGCGGACCGACCCAGGGCGATCTCAGTGGGAGCCGACATGGCCTATGGCGCGCAGGACGTCGTCAACGAGCTGAGATCGATGAACGTGCGCGCGCACGTGGCTCAGAACACCACCGAACGCCGCTCGTCCATCGTAAGCGGTGTCTGGGGCCGCTCTTTCGGTTGGCATGACGAGTTTGGATGCTGATGGCCATTGCCGGGGGGGCGTGGGGATCGGCTTGTGTCTGGACTTGAGCGTAGGTTTGAGCCGAGGCGGCTG
>NZ_VRVD01001199.1:0-668 GCF_008040015.1 Methylobacterium sp. WL18
GGCCGGGTCGAGGGCACCGTCGAGCAGGGGATCGGCATCCCCGACATCGGGCAGGCGCGGCTCGGCGCGGCTCTCGGTGCCGGTCGGCGTCAGGGCGTCGAGGTTCAGCGCCTGCTCGATCGCAGAAAGCGCGGCCTCGGCCGGATCCTTCAGCTTCTTCTCGGTCGCCATTCAACGCCTCGTCACACGGGTTTCACCGGCACCTGGGGAGGCTGATGCCAGAGACGCAACGTCCCGTTTACCATTACAGGATTAGACGCGGACACCGATTGCCGATACCCGAGCCGCCGTCCGACCCCAGAAACCGTTACGAGAATGGTTACCGGGTCCGCCGCCTTCCGGCTCCACCATCTTGGCGCAGATGAGGGTCCCTGCGCGATCCCCGTCCAGCGAATCGGGGGGTGAATCATGGGGAGAGGTTCGGCAACCCCCAGAAGAATGCGGATTCCGGGAGTTCGAGCATGCTGGCCATCGACCGTGCGGAACTCGATGCGCAGACCTTCGGCGACGCCGAGTTGGCCGACGAGGTGCTGGCGCTGTTTGCCGGGCAATGCCGGTCGATCCTACCTCGGCTGACCGACCCGTCCCTGCCGGCCGCCCAGCGCGCCGACCTCGCCCACACCCTGAAGGGCTCGGCCTCCGGGGTCGGCGCCACCCGGGTCCGCGCC
>NZ_VRVD01000119.1:0-9981 GCF_008040015.1 Methylobacterium sp. WL18
CGGGATCGATCTCCGGCGATCGTGGACAGCGCTGACTTGGTGGCGTCGTCGAGGAGCACGCACACGGTCTGAGCCATCGCCCAGACTCGCATGCATCACGCCCTTCGTGAATCCTCCGCCCGCGTCAATGCACTAGAGCCGGTCCCGGGCTGATTGCGACGGGTTAGCGGGTGGCGCGTTGACGGGTGAATGAGCATTCCAATGCCTTCACCTCTGTCCGTCGACTTGCGCGAGCGTGTCGTAGCTGCCGTGGCGGCGGGTGTCTCGTGCCACCGAGCCGCGGCTCGCTTTGGGATCAGCATGTCAAGCGCCAGCCGCTGGTCGCAGCGCTTCCGCCACAACGGCCAACGCGCCTCCAAGCCGATGGGCGGCGATCACACCTCGAAGCGAATAGAGGCGCATGCCGGGCTGATCCTGGCGACCTCCGAGCAGGAGCCACGCCTCTTCCTACGCGAACTGCGCGACCGGCTGGCTTAGCAGGGCATCCAGACCAGCACGAGCGGCCTGTCGCGCATCTATGCCCGCCACGGGATCAGCTGGAAAAAGGGGCGACGTACGCAGCTGAGCAGGAGCGTGCGGACGTGAGAGCTACCCGCGAGGCGTGGTTCGAGGCACAGCCCGAGCTCGACCCGGAGCGGCTGGTGTTCCTGGATGAGACGGCGGCCGCCACCAACATGGCGCGCCGCTACGGTTGGGCGCCGCGCGGCGAGCGCTGCCGGCTCACGGCCCCGTTGGGCCACTACAAAACCACCACCGTAACCGCCGCCCTGCGCACCAGCGGACTGTATGCCACCGCGCTATTGGACAGTCCCACGAACGGCAGGCGCTTCCGCAGCTACGTCACCGAGCCCCTGATCCCGGTGCTGCACCCTGGCGACATCGTCGTCATGGACAACCTGCCAGCCCACAAGGTCGCCGGCGTGCGTGAGGCGATCGAGGCCGCATGAGCGCGGCTGCTCTACCTTCGGTCCTACAGCCCTGATTTCAACCCGATTGAACAGGCCTTCGCAAAGCTGAAGGCGCTGTTGCGCAGCGCGGCAGCCCGCAGGATCCCGGATCTCTGGGTGGCGATCCGCCAGGCCTTCGAGCGCTTCACCCCGCAGGAGTGCCGCAACTACCTCGCCGCAGCCGGCTACGAGAACGACTTGGCCGTCACTACTTGACCGGGAACGGCTCTAGCATGAACACTTCTGCTACCGGCGGCCGGTTCTCTGTCAGCCCTGCAGCCACACGCTGTTGTAGTAACATCTCCAACTTTCGATGACTATCTGCGCAACCCTGAGTGTGTAGAATGTCTAGCCGTTGAGCCGTTCGTCGCGAAGCCGCGCGTTGGAGCTTTTGATGTAGGTATTCTTCCCCGGTGAGACTGGCGTGATTAAGATTTTGGGGCAAAACCGATTGGCCTGAGTTCGGCAGATGAGGGCGCAGGCGAGTGTCGTGGAGGCGAGGCGGAAATCGAGGCGTCGCTCGTAGCGGATGGTTAGTCGGCGGAAGCGGGTCAGCCTGGCCAGGGTGCGCTCGACGATCCAGCGGTAGCGTCCCAAGTGCTCGCGGCTCTCGATGCCACGGCGGCCGATCCACGGCGTGATGCTACGAGCCCGGCACTCGCGCTGACACCCGCGATGATCGTAGCCCTTGTCCGCGTGCAGCTTTTTGGGTCTGCGCCGCGGGCGACCTAGCCGGCCGGTGGGCACGCCCGGCACCGCGTCAAGCGTGGCAGCCAGCATGCGGCTGTCGTGACAGTTCGCCCGGGTGCGTATCAGGCCGAGCGGCGTGCCGTTGGCGTCCACGACGAGGTGGCGCTTCGTGCCCGGCTTAACCCGTTCCGTCGGGTTCGGGCCCGTCGCAGAGCCCCTTATTTCGCCGGCAGGCTCGCGCTGTCGAGGACAGCCCGCGACCAATCGATCGCATCGGCATCCTGAAGCCGCTCCAGCATCACGCAATGCAAGTCGGCCCAGACGCCCTTCGCCTGCCACGCGCCCAGCCGCCGCCAACTTGTCTTGCCGCTGCAGCTGACTTCGGAACGCGGCAGGTGCATCCACTGCATGCCGGTCCGCAGAACCAGGATGATGCCGGACAGCGCCGCCCGATCGGAGACCTGCGACCGGCCACCTTTCGGCTTCTCAGGCCTAGGCGGCCAAGCGGCTTGACCACCGCCCAGAGGTCTTCGAATGTAAGAGCATCCATGCCCTCCCAACCCGTCCGAATGGGTGTCGTCCCACACTCTTGAGGGGTTTCGCCGCCGGCGCCGGTGATCCAAGCTTGTACAGCTTTCGCCCTGAACTTAGGTCCGTTGTCCGAACGGATATGGCTCGGCACACCACGCAGAAAGTTCAGATCCGAGAGCACGTCGATGACATCAATCGCCTTCAGCTTGCGGGCGACTCGGATCGCCAGGCATTCGTGCGTGAACCGGTTGATGATGCTGAGCATCCGGATCTTGCGTCCATCGTGTGTATCGGCATCGACGAAGTTAGAACACGCGTGATTGCGGTGTTCCGGGCGAAGACGAACGCAGGAGCCGTCGTTGTTCCAGGTCCGCCCCGCTTGTGCCGTCTGGCTGGGACCTTCAGACTCGCACGACGCCAAATGCGCTCGACGCGCTTGTCGTTGACGAACCATCCGGCGGCCTTCAACAATGCGCTGATCTTGCGGTAGCCCTAGCGTCCGTAATTATCGGTCAATGCCACGAGATCGGCCATAAGCGCCTCTTCGTCGTAGCGGCCCCGCGGTATCTCGCGCCGTGTCAATCCTTCGACAGGCTTAGGATGCTGAATGCTGTCCGAGCGCCCGGCAGACGTGGCGATTGGAGAGAGTTATTGTCCGCACGACGTGCTCAACACAGGCGCGTCGGCGCGCAGGGCTCAAGACGTCTTATTTGGGACGCATCCTGCAGAATCAGCTTGTCGAGGGTGAGATTTGTAATCGACTTTCGAAGTTCAGCATTCCCGGACTCGAGAATCTTCAAGTGTCGAATTTGATCCGACTTGAGTCCGTCAAACTCACGTCGCCACCGATATTATGGTACTTAACTACTGCTGAGCGCATGGATTGCGTCGATAACGCTCCGGCAATGTGAGATCAGAACATCCGCCTGCCGTAGCTTGGTACCGATCTCCTCGGGCTTTGGGTGTTTTACCATCTTGTCCGTCCTCCAAGCCCGAAAGCCATATCAAAGGGCGGATAAATTCAATGGAGGTGGACCATTGCTTTAAAAGCAAAGCCGGATCGCCATCGGGAAGCGCTCCTGGGGACATTCACGACATCGTGGTCGATGAGCCGAGTCGAAAGGCAGATCAACCAGTTGAAAATGCTGAAACGGACAACTTATAATTGACCAAGTTCTCATTTTCTCTGTCAGCATCCCCTAGCCGAGTCGCGTGTCGATCGCGAGACACGAACGGCGGGTGAGCTATTATTAATCCGTATTTGACAGACATGAATAAACTCGATCGGTTGTGACACCCGATTCTACAGTCCGCCCCCAAGATAATCGCTACACAAATCGCAATATTTGCAACGCAGCTTGATGACTATGAATTGCAGCCGCGAGTGCAGTCTGTCTTTCTGCAGCCAAGAAATAGTTAGTTGCGTTCGGTAGAATCCTAGAAGTGCTTGAAGAATTCACGTGGACGTTTTGTTCAACTTTTTATCAACAAGTTTTTTGTCGCTCATACTCAGATATATTGCCTTACCTGTACGTCGAGTCGATTGAAGGATGAAATTGCAGATGGATTTCGTTGCAGCCTCAACGGGCATAAAGAGCACCGACGCCACTACGCAAATGCTTAAACTGGAAAGAAATACAGCTGTAACGGAGCCAGTGAAACGATTTTCGTCACTGCTATATACAATTAGCCAGCTAGTATAAGATATCAATATTGGAAACTGAATCAGGAAAAGAGGGAATGATATCTTACCAAGAAATTGCGACAGCTTGTTGCTTAAGAATCTCTCAGCAAAGCGGTTGAACGAAATTGCTGCAACGAGGATCATGGCAAAGAACGGTGTTCTAAGCTCCAGCGTGCCTCCAGCGTGCATTAAACTATCGAAGGTCAATAGCAGCACGATGGTTGACGAGCTAATAATTAAAGCGCTCAAAGAGACCTTATATTTTTCGAACAATCCGATACACCTTAGCTTAGAACAGTAAACGCCGGAAATAAAACACGCCAAGTTTCCCAAACTTACATTCTTTAGATACAAATGTGAAACAATCAATATAAAGAAGGTCAAATGCACGATCCACCATTTAAACCTTTCCCCGTTGCATAGAATCAACAACGCAAAAACTAAGCATGAGCCAATAAATTCTATTCTCATTGTCCACAAAAACGGCACGAGCGATTGTGTGGGATTAACATTAAGAAAAACGTCGTAAAATGAGAAGCGGAGGGTACCGATAATACTGGGTCTGAAATTCAGCCAGCTTCCAAGCCAGTCGGTCCTGCCCACGATCAACCCAGCCTCGACATTGTGGTTTAATCCGAATGCGACGATGACAGCTGTAATTACAGCGGCCGAAAGAACCGGGAAAACCAACCTAGGATATCTTTTTATCATTAGATCAAATACTGATTTTAATCCCCGACCTGAAAAATAAGAAGCGCTAAGCGCTTCTCCAGATAGGACAAAGAAGACAGAAACGGCTAGCGAGCCATCGAGAAGAAAGGCGGTGATATTGTTTCTTATATCTGGATATATTTCTCCAAAAGTCTCCCATAGGATATGGAAGCAAACTACAGATAGAGATGCCCATCCCCGAAGGCCATCCAGCGCAAATACTCTGCTTTTCACCCGTTCCTGATAATTTGGCTGGATAGTTTCTAGCGGGCCATCTGCGACAGGAGGCATTCGAAATTTGCTCATGAATTCGAAGTGGGTCCGATGTGTAGAGGAAACGGCTTGAAACAATTTGGGTGGCCGATATCGCTGATAGCAGCCGGCTACAGAAAACTAAAGCTCATAGTCCGCTGCTCCCGCTTTACAGACAAGACGCTTAAAGAATGACGTTGCTGAAGGCGTCCCGGCGCATAGCGCCTATCCATTGGCGGCCAAAATCTTATTTTGTCAATTTTGCGTTTCTCCGTTTGTTCTTTAACAGTCCAACACCAATCAGGCTTTGCGATAGTGTTATGACGCCATTATAAAACTGCAGCCATGGTAGCGAATTGCCGGCAAACGTACTTGAAAGTTGGTACCATGTGAGGAGCTCAGATACGCTCTCGCCGATTGGGAGCAGAGGAACTGAACAGCACGGACATGCGATGCTGTTGACGGTGACGAGGCACCTGACTATCGGCAGGTGGACGAGCAGCGCCCCACGGTTCGTGCAGCGTTGGCTAACACCGTACCGCCTTCTTGATCAATTCTTTCTCTTCGGCGGTAAAGCCCGCGGCCTCAATCTATTCGGCTCCTCAAACCCGAGCAGGAGGTGATTATCAAGTCATATCCGAAGTGGGTCTTCCGTACTTCAATTGCAAACGGGTTCATGCCGTGATGACGCAGGCACCGAGTAGGTGGAGCTTGGCACCGCCATACATCGCCCGCTTAAGCTACTCGAGGTGGCCGATCTGTTCCTCGATCGGGCTTTTTGACAAGTGTAGTGCGAGTGCGGACTCGACCGCGGCACGATCTGGCAAGAGCATCGCGACCAACTCGCGCGACGGGCCGGCCCGGCAGCGCGCTAGCCACGAACGGAGTGACATTGGCTCTTGCGCTTGGAGCAGGGCCGCAAAGAAACGTGCCTCATCCACCACGCGGCCAGCCTCCGGAACCGCCTCGACCAGGTCGGCCGGGAAGCTGCCGTCCTGTCCTGGCACCTTTTAGCTCGATAAAAGAAGGCGCATGACCCGCCGTGACATTCACGGCCGCCCGACTGGGGTGGAGGCACCATGGGATCTGGCGGGTGCGCCTCGCAGTTTGGCAATACCGGGCCAGCACCATTGCGACCCTGCCGGCGAAGTCGAGTACGTGCAGCTCCTGTCAGAGCCGATTGCTTAAGCTCGCCCTCGCTCATTCGGCGAACGGTAGGGCCGATACGGGTCGTCGATCCGCCCCCGATCACTTCGACCTTACGTGGGCGTCGCGCTCTTACGCAGCCAACGGCGGACGGTGTTGCGAGCAAGTCCCGTCGCGCGCACGACGGCGCGGACTCCGGCCCCATCCTGAGCCAACGCCTCGACTTAGCTGAAGCGCGCGCCGCGGCGCGTCCTGCTTCTGTCGGTGTCGCTCCTAGAGGGTGCTGGGGTTTAACGGGATCGGAGTTTTCAAGCGTTGGGGGAACTGATTCCTGGTGCCTAGATGTTTGGTCCCGGCATGTGGTGTGACGGATTGAGCCTGAAGCGTTCGGGCTCTTTCGTCCAGGTCTGGCAGATAAATGCGTAGGGGGTGAGGCCTCGCAGGGTCTTCAGCCGGCGACCGTAGTTGTAGGCTTCCACGAACAGTTGAAGGTGGCGGCGCAGCTCGTCGTTGTCGGTGTAATGGTAGCGCTTGACCGTGGCGTCCTTGATAGTGCGGTTCATTCGCTCGACCTGGCCGTTCGTCCACGGGCAGCGTGGTTTGGTCAGGCGATGCTCGATCTTGGTCTGCTCGCAGGCCCATTCGAACGAGTGCCAGCGGTAGATGCGCGGCTCGTCGCGCTCTGCCCAATAGGCAGCTGCCTTGGCCTCGGCCTCCGCGTTCACCGGCTTGTTGTCGGTGAACTGAATGCCGTTGTCGGTCAGGACCGTGTAAATCGTGTAGGGCACGGCCGCGACCAGATCGCGTAGAAAGGCCGCTGCGATCCGTTGTGTCGCCTTCTCGTGAAGTTGAACGAAGGCAAATTTGCTCGTGCGGTCGATGGCAACGAACAGGTGGAGCTTGCCTTGTTCGGTGCTGACCTGTGCGATGTCGATGTGGAAGTAGCCGATCGGGTAGGCTTTGAAGCGCGAACGCTTGGGCTTGTCGCCGTCGACCTCCGGCAGTCGACTGATGCCGTGACGCTGGAGACAGCGGTGCAGACTTGAGCGGGTCAGGTGCGGAATGCTGGCCTGAAGCGCGTAGAGGCAGTTATCCAGTAGCAGCAGGGTATGCCGGCGAAAGGCGACGATGACCGCCTCGTGCTCCAGGCGCAGCACCGTCGAGTGAGGCTCCTTCGGTCCCATCCGCGCATCGGTGCTGGTCGGACGTGACCGCCACTTCTACACGGTGGTCGGGCTGATCCCATAATGCTTCGCCGCGGCTCTCACGCTCTCTTTACGAGCTTGGATTGCCCGACGGACCGTCTCAGTCGTTGTGGCGCTGCCGTGGAGAATCTGTCCCATAGCGCGTCCCTCCGTAAGCGGTGTTTGGAGCCGCTCTTTTCGATGTGCTGGTGATGGTGGAGTCTGACGGTCCCTGGTTCGGATCGTTTTGTGTCTATGCTTGAGGATATGGTCGAGCTGCCGCGGTCGGTTCGCCGGCTAGAAGTCATCACGGGCGTGGGTTGTCGTCGGCGCTGGTCTGACGCCGAGCGCGGACGCATCCTCGCTGCGGCGACCGCCCCCGGTGCGGTGGTCTCGGTGGTCGCGCGCCGGCACGGCCTGAGTCCGCAGCACTTGTTCACCTGGCTTCGTACGGCCCGGCGTGCGGCGGCTTCGCTTCCCGTTGCCCCACCGCTGGCGTTCGTACCGGCGCTGGTCGGGGATGGCGGAACCGATCCGGTACCACCACGGTCCCGGCCTCTGGCTTCGCAGCGGTTCGCTCTGGCCGCTGAGATCGAGCTGGATATGGCCGGCGTGACCGTTCGAATCGGTGAGAGTGCGCGTGAAGAGACCATTGCGGCAGTGATCCGGGCACTGAAGGCCACGGCATGATCGGGCCGTCCGGCATGGTGCGCGTGATGATGGCGACGCGGCCGGTGGACTTCCGCAAGGGCATGGACGGGTTGGCCGCTCTGGTTCGGGATGCGATGGGCGCGGATCCGTTCTCCGGCACGGTCTACGTGTTCCGATCGAAGCGCGCCGACAGGGCCAAGCTCTTGTTCTGGGACGGAAGTGGGGTGGTCCTGGCGACCAAGCGCCTGGAGACCGGTCAGTTCTGCTGGCCGAAGATCGAAGATGGTGTCGTACGCCTCACGGCGGCGCAACTGGCGGCCCTGCTCGAAGGGCTCGACTGGAAGCGTGTTCACGTGGCTCGCACGGTCATCGCTCCGACGCTGGCAGGGTGAACAAAAAGGTCGAGCGTGCGGGCTGCATTGCAATGGTAAGATGCTGACGAATATGCTTTAATCCGCCTCGTGGCTGCGCCTGCTTTACCCCCGTCCAACGATCCCGAGACGCTCAAGGCCCAGCTCGTCGAGGCGCAGGCCGAGAACGAGCGGCTGCGCCAGATCATCCTGGCGATGCAGCGCCACCGCTTCGGACGCCGCGCCGAGAGCCTGCCCGAGGATCAGCTCCTGCTCGGGCTCGAAGAGGCCGAGCAGGTCGAGGCCGCGGGTTTTGCCGCCGAGGAGGCCGAGCCGGCCAAGAAAGCGGCCCGGGGGCTCAAGCGCCGCACCAATCGCGGGGGACTGCCGGCCCACCTGCCGCGGGTCGAGCCCCTCGTCGACATCGACAGCACCGCCTGCCCGTGCTGCTCGGGCGTCCTGCACAAGATCGGCGAGGACGTGTCCGAGCGCCTTGACGTGGTGCCGGCGCAGTTCCGGGTTCTTGTGATCCGCCGCCCGCGTTACGCCTGCCGGGCCTGCCAGAACGCGTTCGTGCAGGCCCCAGCACCCGTGCGGCTGATCGAGGGCGGCCTGCCGACCGACGCGTTGGTCGCGCAGGTGCTCGTCTCCAAATACGCCGACCACCTGCCGCTCTACCGCCAGGCACAGATCTTCGCCCGTCAGGGTGTCGCCCTCGACCGTTCGACGCTCGCCGACTGGGTCGGGCGCGCGGCCTTCCTGCTCCGGCCGGTGCACGGGCGTCTGCTGGAGACGCTGAAGCGCTCGAGTAAGCTGTTTGCCGACGAGACCACGGCACCCGTGCTCGATCCCGGGCGCGGGCGCACCAAGACCGGCCAGCTCTGGGCTTACGCCCGTGACGACCGGCCCTGGGGCGGATCCGATCCACCCGGTGTCGCCTACGTCTACGCCCCCGACCGCACCGCCGGCCGGCCGATCGCGCATCTGGCCGGGTTCGAAGGCGTGCTGCAGGTCGATGGCTATGCCGCCTACGAGGTGCTGGCCAAAGGCGGCGCCATCCGGCTGGCCTATTGTTGGAGCCACGCACGGCGGCTCTTCTACGAACTCGCCGCCGCCTCGCCGATCGCCAAGGAGGCGCTGGCACGCGTCGCCGCGCTGTATCGGATCGAAGCCGAGATCCGCGCTCGCCCGGCCGATGAGCGGCGTGCCGTGCGTCAGGAACGAAGTCGACCAGTGATCGAGGCCCTAGAGCCATGGCTGCGCGAGAAGCTCGGCTTGGTCAGCCGCAAGAGCAAACTCGCCGATGCGATCCGCTACGCCCTGTCGCGCTGGGCCGGCTTGAGCCTGTTCCTCGACGACGGCCGGGTCGAGATCGATTCCAACGTCGTCGAGCGCGCGATCCGGCCCCTGGCCTTGAACCGCAAGAATGCCCTGTTCGCTGGCTCGGACGGCGGCGGCCAGCATTGGGCGGTGATCGCCTCGCTGATCGAGACCTGCAAGCTCGTCGGCTTAGAGCCGCACGCCTACCTCGCCGACGTCATCACCCGCATCGTCGAGGGCCACCCGCAGCGCCGTCTCGACGACCTGCTGCCATGGGCCTACCCGGCCATGCCAGCCCTCAAAGCCGTGGCCTGAAAACAGCGCTTACGTCCCTCCATGTGGCACCAGATGTATCACCACACGACGGGACCAAACATCTCTAGTGCACTGACGCGGGCGGAGGATTCACGAAGGGCGTGATGCATGCGAGTCTGGGCGATGGCTCAGACCGTGTGCGTGCTCCTCGACGACGCCACCAAGTCAGCGCTGTCCACGATCGCCGGAGATCGATCCCG
>NZ_VRVD01000011.1:0-37956 GCF_008040015.1 Methylobacterium sp. WL18
GGTTGGCGCCGGCCGGCTCGGCCGCGTGTGCGATCGCCGGCAGGGATCCCGCGGCGATACCCACGGCTCCGGCCAAAAGGGCACGGCGGGTGGGGGCGGCGGCGAATCCGTCGGCGGTGGTCATGCGGGCCTGCATCTCAGGTGTCGGAACGGTGCCTGTATACCGGGAGGCCGGCTGAACCCAGGGTTAAGCCGCGGTCCGGACGGAACGGACCCGACTCCGTTGACTTAGAGCAAGCCGGCTCTCTAATTCTCGGGACTGAATCGCACGGGGGAGGAAGCATGGGATCGTTGCGGGTCACAGGCCACGGCGTGGATCTCGGAGAGAGTCTGCGCGGCCGTGTCGATGAGCGGATGTCCGCGACTTTGACGAAGTATCTCGACTCGCACATGAGCGATTCCTGCACCGGCCACGTGACGCTCCGGCGCGACGGAACGGCCTACCGTACGGATTGCGTCCTGCACCTCGTGTCGGGGCTGACCATCGAGGCGGTCGGCGTCGCCCACGACGCGCGGTCGAGCTTCGAGCAGACCGCCGACAAGCTCGAGACGCGCCTGCGCCGCTACAAGCATCGGTTGAAGCAGCACGCCACTGGCCCCAACGATCCCGCGGCGATCGAGGCTGCCTACGCTGTGTTCGCCCCGCCGGACGAGGTGGACGAGGACGAGCCGGAGGACGGCGATGCCCACCCGCCGATCGTTGCCGAGAGCACCAAGACCCTGCAGCGCCGGACCATCGGCGAGGCGGTGACCGCGCTCGACATGACGGGATCCCCAGTGGTTGTGTTCGTCCACGCTGGCACCGGGCGCGTCAACGTCGTATACCGGCGCAGCGATGGCGCGATCGGCTGGGTGGACCCGCCGGGCGCCGTCGACTGACGCGTGTGGACCGGGAGGAACGGAGCCGGAACCGGCCCGTTCTCCGGCCCATTGATAGTCAGGGGCGTCGCCCGAGACGCCTCTGCGACGAGGCCCGTTCCGACGTGGATGGGTGACGGGGCAACGGTCGATCGATGCCAATTCTGGAATTCCTCGACCCCGAATCGGTCGTGCAGTCGCTGCGCGCGCGCGCCAAGAAGCAGGTGCTTCAGGAACTCGCGTCACAGGCCGTGCGCCGGCTGCCTGCGCTCGACGAGCGGCCGGTCTTCGATACGCTGCTCCAGCGCGAGCGCCTCGGCTCGACCGGGATCGGTGACGGCGTGGCCATCCCGCACGGCAAGCTGCCGGGCCTCGACCGGTTGTTCGGTCTGTTCGCACGCTTCGATAAGCCGGTGGATTTCGAGGCCCTCGACGGGCAGCCCGTGGACATCGCGTTCCTGCTGCTCGCACCCGAGGGCGCGGGCGCAGACCACTTGAAGGCGCTGGCCCAGGTCGCCCGGATCCTGCGCGAGCCTGGCATGCTCAACCACATCCGCGCCGCCCGCGATGCCAGCGCGCTCTACGCTCTGCTGACCCGCTCGACGGCGCCGCAGGCCGCCTGATGCCGATCTTCCGTCTCGCCGCGATCCTCGTGATCCTCGGGGTGGCACCCGGCATCGCGCTGGCTCAGGGGGAAGCCACGTGCGGCCGAGATGTCCTGGTGGCGCAATCGATGCAGCGACAGGCCCTGGAGCAACTCGAGCAGGCGGATGGCGACGATGCCAAGAACTGCCGCGTTTGGCGCCGTCACGTCGATACGATGCGCCGGGTCGCGAGCGTCTACGGACGTTGCCTTTCGGGTTCTGAGCGCGCCCAGAGTCTCGCCCAGGTTCAAGGTTCGGATCGGGAATTCTCGGCGGCGATCAAGGCGCGCTGCGGCGCGCATTGAGGTCTGGTATCGAGAACACGCGTTCGGGTAGTGGTCGCCGCATCTGCTTCTCGCTCGAAAATCCGCCCTGTCATTCCGGGTCCGCGCAGCGGCACCCGGGATCCATAACTGAGACAGATCAAGGTTTTGCTCGGTCGGCGGCCCGGGATTCAGGGCTCGCCTGCGGCGCCGCGCAATGACCCGGTCGGTTCGATCGATCGGCCGACGAAACCTAACCGGAGAACCTCAATCGAGTCCGCGCATCATGAGCGGCTCGGCGACCATCTTCACCGGCTTGCCGCGGCCGATCAGGATCGCCGCCCGGGAGCGCTCCGGATCCTCCTCGAAGCGAGTGCGGACCCAGCTCGCCAGGAACTTCACGTATTCGGAGGCCAGAAGCCTGGCCGTGGGCGGGCTCCGCCACCAGCGGTCGGCATCCAGACCCTCGGTCACGACCGGATGCGGCAGGACGCGGTCGCTGTCCTGCAGCGCATGGTCCAGCTCGATGAGCGTGCGCGGCATGTGGTAGTTCGAAGTCACCACCGCGACGGTGTTGAAGCGGTGCGCCCGCATCCAGCGACGGGTCTCGATGGCGTTCCCGATCGTGTTGCGGGCCCTGTAGTCGAGATCGACGCAGCAGGCGATCAGGGCGCGCTGGGTGGGGTTCAGACGGGTGATCTCGTCGCGGCTGGTGCGCTCGTTGACGCCGGTGATCAGCAGGCGCCGCCCGTAGCCGCCGGCCAGCAGGTCGATCGCGTCGCCGATCCGCTGCGCCCCGCCGGTCAGCGCAACGATTCCGTCGGCGCGATCGGCCGGGCTCCGCTCGTGCCGGGCCAGCGCGCTGACGAAGATCAGGAAGCCGACGAAGAGGGCCAGGCTGCCGGCACCGGCGGCGAGGCCACAGGCCCATACGGCGAGCCGGTGCCGGGGATGGGACCGGGCCGGTACGAAGACGCGGCGCGGGAGAACCCACTCGTTCCAGGCCCAGCCGAGGGCGTCCGTCGGGTAGGGGGCCGGTGCGCGTTGCATCCGCGTGGTCATCCTCCGGAGGATCGGCGTCGAATGCGGCGGCCCGGAGGCGGCCCGATCGACCACATCCACACCGCCGCGATAACCTTTCCCAACCCTTAACGGTTTGCCGTGACCCCCTGTTTCCCGTGCATGCCCATGTTGTTACGCGCTCAGGACAGGAAGCGCCGGACGGTGATCCGCGAAACGATTCCCGTGACCAGCGAAGCGATCACGCCGATCAGGATCACGCTGGCATAACCGCGCAGCCCGACCTGGACCGCGCCGAACAGGGCTTCGACCTCCTGTCCGGCCGGGCCGGAACGGGCCGCCCGGGCCAGCAATCCGGCGATCGCGAAGGCCAGGATCGCCAGGCCGGCGCCGATCGCACCCCCGCGCAAACCCAGTCCGAAGAACCGGCGCTGGAACGCGCGGGCGATGTAGTCGTCGTCGGCGCCGACGAAGTGCAGCACCTCCACCACCTCGCGGTTGCCCGCCATGGCACCCCGCGTCGCGAATGTGACGGCCAGACCGGTGGCGACCAGCACCAGCACCACCATCCCGATGCCGATGCCCACGAACGCGTTGGCCGCCGTCGAGAGCCGTTGGAGCCAGAGCGCGTGGTCGTCGAGGCTCGCCACGCCGGGAAGCGCCTCGGTGAGGCGCGTGCGCAGGCGCTTCAGGTCCGCGCTCCGGTCGTCGGCGAGCTTGAGGGCGATCAGGCGCGGAACCGGGAGGTCCGACAGATCGAGGCCGCTACCGAGCCAAGGTTCCAGGAGCCGCTCGGCCTCCGCCTTGGAGAAGACCCGCGCCTCGGCGATCCCGGGTTCGGACTTGGCGATGGTCTCGGCCCGGGCGACGTCGGCGTCGACCTCCCGGCCGGGGCCGGGCCGTACCTGGATCGTGACTTCCTGGGCGACGTCGCCCTGCCATTGTCCGGCATTGGTGGCGACGATCTCGGCGGCGCCCGCGCACAGGCCCGCCAGGAATGTCAGGATCGCGATGACGGCAGCCAGCGACCGCCCGGCCGCGGTGTCGGTGGGGACCAGGGCGGCGTTGCGGCGTAGGCCCGTGGGCAGGACCGGATCCGCCGGTCCGGACGCGGAGTCTGGTTTGGGCCGGGCCGTCGCGGGGGCGCTCATTCCTCGATCCGCAGCCCGCCTTCGCCCAGCACCATGCGGCGGGCGTCGACGGCGTCCATGATACCGAAATCGTGGGTCGCGATGATCACCGAGGTCCCGAGCTTGTTGAGTTCCAAGAATAGCCGCAGCAGGCGGCGCCCGAGGCTGGGATCGACGTTGCCCGTTGGCTCGTCGGCCAGCAGCAGGTCCGGACGGGCGATCAGCGCCCGGGCGATGGCGGCGCGCTGCTTCTCGCCGCCCGACAGGAGGGGCGGCAGGGCGTGCATGCGCTCGCCGAGGCCGACCCAGCGCAGCAACTCCACCACCTCGGCCCGGTAGCTGGTCTCCGACCGGCCTTGGACGCGCAGCGGCAGCGCCACGTTCTCGTACGTGGTGAGGTGGTCGAGAAGGCGAAAATCCTGGAACACGACGCCCATGCGCCGCCGCAGGCCGGTTAGCGCCTTCGCGGATATGCCGCTGACCTCCTCGCCGAAGATCGAGACGAGGCCGCGGGTCGGACGCACCGACAGGAGGATCAGGCGCAGCAGCGTCGTCTTGCCGGCGCCCGACGGGCCGGTGAGGAACTGGAACGAGCGGGGCGCGATCCGGAAGCTCACGTCCGACAGCACTTCCGGCCCGAGGCCGTAGCGCATGCCGACATTCTCGAACTGCACCACCGGCCGCTCCGCGCCTGGCAGCAGGCTCTTCATGCTCGCCTGTACGTTCAAAGCCGTGCCGGGTTTCGCCGATCCATGATGCCGAAATCGCCGGATGGGCGGGCGTTTTCAAGGCCGGTCAGCTTTCACTGACGCTTAACCCTGTTCGGGCACGCTTTCGCAACTGATTTTGCCGTCCGGCTCCGGCCGGGATGATCGGACGCGGGACTCGATCCCGGACGGAACCTGCCCGCCCGACCGGAGGCGAGCGCCCTGAGCGAATGGCTTGCGTATGCTGATCGTCTGCCCGAGCTGCGCCAGCGAATACCGGCTCGATGCCGGCAAGGTCGGCATGGAGGGCCGTTCGGTTCGCTGCGCCGCCTGCCGCGAGACGTGGTTCATCACCCCCGCCGACGTGCTGGCCGGCCACGAGGCCGAGTTGGCCGAGCGGGCCGAGGCGGAGCCCGATCCGGTCGCCGACGCAGCCTGGCAGGAAGCCTCCGCCACGGTCCGGGCGGCAACCGACGCGCCTGATCCGCCGCGGGTCCGCCGGCGCGCACCGCCGCGGGCCGACCGAGCCAAGGGCTGGCGCAGCGTGCAGGGTCTGTCGCCGTCCCTGGCCGTCGGGCTGACATTGCTGGCGGCGGTGCCTCTGATCTGCCTCGCCCGTGACAGCGTGGTCCGTGCGGTCCCGCAGAGCGCCGCCCTGTTCGCCCGGGTCGGTCTGCCGGTGAACCTCCGCGGCATCGAGATCCGCGATGTCGTGGCCTTCAGCAATCCGTCCGAGGACGGCCGTCCGGCCGAGCTGGTCGTCGAGGGCGACCTCGTCGGAATCGCCCGGACCGATGTGCCGGTGGCGACGTTGAGCGCCGAGATCCGCGACGCCGCCGGACGCGTGATCCGGTCCTTCCCGGTCGCGCCGCCGCGGGCCGTGCTCGGGACGGCCGAGACCGCGCGGTTCCGTGGCACGCTGATAAGCCCGCCCGCCTCAGGCCGGGCCGTGGTGCTGCACTTTGCCGATTCCGAACCGGCGCGCGACGACGCCCGAACCCCGACCGGCGGTCATTGAAGAGAATCGAAGTTGGCTACGGTCGGCCGGGCGTCGGATCGATCGACACCGTGCGTGGGGACGCCGCCGCGGGATTCTCTTGGCAGCCATTGACTTGCGGACCCGTCAGGACGGCAGACCAAATCCATCTGCCCGGCGTTCTCTGTCGTCACCCCGGAACGATCCGCACATCGCACGGCCTGCGGCGGCGCTAGATCTGTCTCCGGTGCCGCTGCCACGGACAGGATCAGTCGGTGGCGAAGAACGGCTGATCCTGATCTCGTCGTCCGGGTAGCGCGCGCGAGGGATGCCATGTGACGAGATTTGGGCGGCAGCGGTAATCTGTAACGGTCGGCGGTTTTCGAAACTCGTCGAGGGTTTCTCGTCGAATTTCAGCTGACGCAACGGGGCGTTTAAAGTTTGGAAAGTGTTTCCTTCCGCCGCGATCGGCGTCGGAAGGAAGCTGTTGCTTGCCTATTGCCTCTTGAGAACGGATCTGAAACTCTAGGTCTGCTGTCGTACGGCGAGCGATCGCCAGCACTCGAATTTAAGGTTGTGGGGCGGGTCCGCCGTGGTTGCCAAGAAAACCGTCCCGATCTTCTTCGGAACGACAGATGCCGTCGAGCCGAAACAGGCGTTCGACTATTGGCGCAGCACCGTCATGGCTGGCACCGACCTCGAACGACTTGACTCGGAGGTTCCGTTCGCAGCCTCGCGCATGGTCGCGGCATCCCGCCACGGATCGATTTTCCGGACGATCAGCCAACCCTTCAGCCTGGAGCGCAAGCCGCACCACGTCCGCGGCGACGGTCGGGACGAGATGGGCATCATGCTGGTCACCCGCGGCCGCGGCTACATCGAACAAGGCAACAACGGCGCGCTGCTCAATGCCGGCGACATCACCTTCCAGACCTGGGGACGGCCGGGCGGCGGCGGGAGCCTGTCCGACTACGAGGAAATCCGTCTCGCCGTGCCGCGTGCGACCTTCCTGGCGCATATCGGCAACGTCGACGACTTCGCCGCGAGGAAGTTCGCCGCCGGCCCCCTGAACGAACTCTTCGCGGCCTATCTGCGCGCGTTCGCGGGGTCGGTGGAATCGATGTCGGATGCCGAAACCGGGATCGCGGTCGAAGGTGCGCTCCACCTGCTCCGGGGTGTCATCAACGGCCAGAATGCCCGCGCGGACAACGAATTGTCGGCCAACGCGCTGCGGTCCCTGGCGCTGGCGCGGATCGAGCATCGCCTGCACGATCCGACGTTCGGCCCGGATGCCCTGGCAGCCGACCTTCGTATCTCCCGCAGCCGCCTCTACGCCGCATTCTCCGGCGGAGAGGGAATCGCGGCGACGATCCGCGACGCGCGGCTCGACCGGGCCCACGACCGGATCGTCATGATGCGCAGGGCCGGGGTCCGGGTGTCGTCGATCATGGCGACCTGCGGCTTCACCGACCCGGCCGCCTTCAGCCGCGCCTTCCGACAGCGCTTCGGCTTCTCGCCGCGCGACCTCCTCGCCCAGGCTGTCGCCTGAACGGGTCCGGGCCGCCATGACGCTGTCCGCGAGGGTGCGGTCGGACACGGTGACGGGCGACGGCCCGGTTCATAACCGTAGCGCGGCTCGAGGCGGCACGATGCGCTGCTTCCTGCGTCGGTGAAGCCGATAGCGGACCGCCGAGTACGATTCCCACCGGGGGAGCACACGTCACGCGGCGGGTTGTCGGCGGGATCGGGCGTTGCGAGGCGAGGGCGCCGTGAGTGTCGAGGCGAAGGTCCCCATCTTCATTCAGACGACGGATGTGGTCGGGCCGAAGCATGCGTTCGCATATTGGCGGGACGCGGTGCTCAGCGCCGCGACCATCACGCCGTTCGATCCGGCCGCCGCCTTCTCGGCCAGCCGCACGGTCGCGCCCTCCGCGAGGGGGACGCTGCTGCGCACCGTCAGCGCGCCGGTCGGCGTGGATCGCACCGCGCGTCATATCGGCCGCGACGGGCACGACGACATCGCGATCATGCTGGTGGCGGCCGGGCGAGGCTTCATCGAGCAGGGCACCAACGGCGCGATCCTGGGCGTCGGCGATGTCGCCTTCCACGCTACGGGCAAGCCCGGTATCGCCGGCAGCAGCGTCGGTTACGATGAGATCCGCCTCTCGGTGCCCCGCGCCATCTTCGCGGCGCAGGTCGGCGACCCGCAGGATCTCATCGGCACGAAGCTGAGCGCCACGCCGTTGCGCGGGCTGCTGAGCGCTCATCTCGACGCCTTCGCGACCTCTGTCTCCGGCATGTCGGAAGCCCAGGCCGGTATCGCCATCGAAGGCGCCCTCCACATCCTCCGCGGCATCGTCCATGGGCGGCGGACGACCGAGGACGGTGAGTTGTCCGCCGACGCGGTGCGCTCCCTGGCCCTGGCCCACATCCAGCGCTGCCTGCACGAGCCCGGGTTCGGCCCCCTGTCGCTGGCCGCATCCCTGCAGATCTCCCGAAGCCGGCTCTACGCGGCCTTTTCGGGCGGGGAGGGGATCGCGGCGACGATCCGCGACGCACGGCTGGACCGCGCCCACGACCGCATCGTCATGATGCGGACGGCGGGCGCCCGGATCGCATCGATCATGGCGAGTTGCGGCTTCACCGACGCAGCCGCGTTCAGCCGGGCCTTCCGGCAGCGCTTCGGTCTATCGCCCCGGGATCTGCTCGCTCAAGGGAAGGGATGATCAGATCCGCCCGGCCTGCGAATCGGCGACCGGCTGTGCCGTCGCCGTCGCCCCGCCGGCGGCCGACCGGGTCAGGCCCGCGAGGCGCTGCGCCATTCGGATCCCGGTGATGCCTATCCGCGCGAGCCGGATCTGGCCCGGCAACTGACGCGGACCGATCGGCCGGTACGCCAGACGCGGGCTGGCGCGCTCCGCCTCCGCGATGGCCTGACCGAGGGGGAGCTCGGCGATCCGGACGGCCTCCGCCCGGTCGATTCCGATGGCCTGCGCCCAAGCGTCATTCCTCCGCAGGCTGCCCGAGCCGTGCAAACGCCGGAACCGCCGCCGCCAGAGATGACGGCGCACCACCCGCGGAAAGGTCTCCATCCGGGCGTCGCAGAGCGCGTCCGGCTCCTCGCAGCGGGAGCGGATCGTGTCGGCCACGCCGCCAGGAGCCCGGCCGGTGAGCCGCGCCGAGATCGTCACGCAGACATCGGTGGCGTGCCGGACCCGCAGGCCGTGCTCGATCAGCCGCGCGATGAAGGCACCGTCCTCACCGAGCGGGATCTCCGGCATGCCCCCGACCGCCCGGTAGGCGTTCCGGGTCACCGCCAAGGTCGCGCCGATCGCGGTCCGGTGGCAGGGCCATGGGTCGTTCGGGTCCGGATCGATCCGCGCTTCAGCCTCGGTGATCAGGGCATCGTAGATGTCCTCGAGGCGCCCGCGGGCGGGGAGGGATGGCGGCAGGAGCGCGGCCTCCGCGGCGTCGAGTTCGACCCGGCCGGCGACCGCGTCGGCGCCGGCCTCGATGGCGGCGCGGTTGCGGGCGACCCAGTTCGACGGGACGCGGCTGTCCGCATCCGTCGACAGGATCATCCCCGTATTCCCCGCATCCCCGAGCCAGGCGGCGGCGAGATCCATGGCCTTGCGCCGTGCCCAACCGGCATGCGCGCCGGAAAAGTCCTCGTTCGCGACCCGTACCGAGATCGACAGGGTCGGCACCAGCCGATCCACGAGGGCGTCGGTGCCGTCCGTGCAGTTGTTCAGGAACAGGACGAGGCCGAGGCTTCCGGGGGCGAGCCCGACCTGCGCGTCGATGGCCCGGAGGCAGGCCTCGATCCGCTCGACCTCGTTGCGCACCGGGATCGCGATGATCGCGGAGGGCGTGGAATCGGCTGGCTGGGTGGTGCGCGTCACCGGGGCGGTCTCCGTCTGGGCCCGCACGGATGGGACCGGACGCGGGCCTCCCGGCTATGCCCGACGCCGCCTGAACGAAACCGGAAAGCGCAGCACCGCCCGGATCGATCGATCAGAGGGTCTTTTCGAGCAGGCCCTCAATCCATTCCGGCTGGGTCTCGCCCACCGAGCGGCCCATCTCGGTCTCGCCCTTGTAGGCGATCAGCGTGCTCTGCATCCGCACATTGAGGCGCCGCAGCAGCTCTTTCTGACTGTCGAAATCGACATCGAAGATCTGGAGATCCTTGAAACGCGGCTCCCCGGCGAGCTTGGCCAGGATCGGCTTCTGTGTCTTGCAGATCGGGCACCAGGGGGCGCTGACCTCGATCAGGATCGGCTTGCCGCTCTTCTGCGCCGCCTCGAACGACGCCGCCGAGAACGGCATCGTCTCACCGGCAAGGGCCGGCGACAGGCTGGCGGCGAGGGCGAGACAGGCGAGCGCAAGCGCGGCGCGTCGGCTCTTCATGATGCATTTCCTCCGGCGCCAGGGCCTTGATGGTCTTTCGGCGTCCTCCCCGGTGTCGTTACACGATGGGGTCCGGAACGCGGCGCCGAAGGTGGGATCAGGCGCCGGCGCGTTGTCACATCATCGAGAGGCATCGCCCGACCGGTCCTGTTCGATCAGATCCGCGATGTCCTGCGCGTCCACGGCGTCCATCGGACGCCGGATCCGGAGTGCCCGCGTGGCGACACCGGCCCGCATCACCAGCACGATGGTCTCCATGTCGGGGCAGCCGGGATCCGCGCAGGCGATCTCGTTCACGGCCAGCGCGTCGGCCTCGCTCAGGCCGAGCGCAACGATCAGCTCCTGCTTGAGACGCGCGGCGATCCCGGCACGCTCCGCCGAGCGCGTGCGCCACGCTTTCAGACTCACGAAAGCCATGCCGAATGGTTTTCCCTGTGGCGAACGCGGCAGTACTATGCCCGTCTTTTAGAGGGTGCGACGCGATTCGACCGATTACGAGCCGATCGTGTTGCGCCTTTCAGGGCGGGTCAAGCAGTCGGCCCCCGTTCATGACCGAAACAAACGTCGTGCTCGACCGTAATGCCTGCGCGCGCGCAGAGGACATGAAAACTTGCGACCCTGGCGAGACGGACCGGGTGACCGGCGAAGCTATCACCACGGGAACCTCAAGGAGGCCCTGATCGAGGCCGCGCGCCGGTTCATCGCCGAGCGCGGGATCGGCGGATTCGCGCTGGTGGATGCCGCCCGCCTGGTCGGGGTGACGCCGGCCGCCCTCTATCGGCACTTCCGCGGCCGCGATGCGCTGCTCGAAGAACTGGCCGGGCGCGGCTTTGCGGAACTCGCGGCCCGGCTGGCGAGGGCGCTGACCTCCCGGGGTACGCCCCTCGAGCGCTTCACCCGGATGGGCGAAGCCTACCTCGCCTTCGCCGAAGAGGAGCCGGCCTATTACGCGGCGATCTTCGAGACCCGCGGCGCCGTGGCCGAGCCGTCCGAGACGGAGGCGGGGGCGCCCGGCCGCCCATCTCCGTTCGACCTGCTCGTCGAGGCGCTGCAGGCGACCTTCGCGGACGGGTTCGGGGGCGTGGCGCCCCGGTTCATCGCCCTCGAGGTCTGGGCGCTGGCACACGGCATCGCGACCCTGTCGGCCGCCGGGCACCTGCCGCGGGGACCGGGCTTTCCGGACAAGTACGAACTCCTGCGCGCTGGCGTGCTGGCGCTGGTCCATGGCGTTGCGCAACCAGGTGAACGAGCCCGGTCTTGAAAGCGCGCCCCGGCACCCGCATGTTAACTCCGTTCACATGAGCAGCGGAGCCAAGCCGTGACCACGCAATCTTCTTCCCCCTGGGCGACCGGCAAGCTCTGCCGCTCCGGCCCATTCCCCCGTCGGTCCCTCGAAATCGGCGCGATCGTCGTCGGGTTCATCTACTGGTGGCCGGTCGGCCTCGCGCTCGTCGCCTGGAAGATCGCCGGCTATCCCGCCTTCTCGGAACTGCGCGACGCCGCACGCCGGGGCGTGGCCGGCTTCGAGGGCAGCGGACGCTCGGCCTCGCGCTTCGCCCGAACCTTCGAGGCCGCCAACCGTGGCGGAACCGGCAATGCGGCGTTCGACGCCTATCGCCGGGCCGAGCTCGATCGGCTCGAAGCGCAGCGGAAGGCCCTGGAAGACGAGAGCCGCGCCTTCACCGACTTCGTCGAGGAGCTGAAGCGGGCCAAGGACCGCGAACAGTTCGACGCCTTCATGGCCAAGCGCCGCGGCGAGGGCGGCCAAGACCGCTCCTACACGGCCTGAACGCGAGCCAGATGCGGGGCCCGGCCGGACGGCTGGGCCCCGTTTTTATGAGGTCTCAGGCTGCCCGCACCGTATCGAGGAAGCGGGACACCTCCGCGGTGAGATGCTCGGATTGCCGCGACAGCTCGGAGGCCGCGCCGAGCACCTGCGCCGCCGATCGTCCTGTCGCCTCGGCAGCCTCTGCGACGCCCGCGATGTTGCTGGTGACCTCGCCGGTGCCGATCGCGGCCTGTCCGACGTTGCGGACGATCTCCTGCGTCGCCGCGCCCTGCTCCTCGACGGCGGCGGCGATCGAGGTCGCGACGGTGCTGATGTCCTGGATCCGCCCGGTGATCGACCCGATCGCCGTCACGGCCTGTCCGGTCGATCCCTGGACGCGGGCGATCTGGCCGGCGATCTCCTCGGTCGCCTTGGCGGTCTGCTCGGCCAGCGCCTTCACCTCTGACGCCACCACCGCGAAGCCACGCCCCGCATCTCCCGCGCGGGCCGCCTCGATGGTCGCGTTGAGCGCCAGCAGGTTGGTCTGGCCGGCGATCGACGAGATCAGCCCGACGACGTCGCCGATCCGGGCCACGGCACCGCTCAGTTCGTGCACCAGCGCACTGGTCTGCCCGGCCTCGTCGGCGGCGCTCTGGGCCAGCTTGGCCGATGCGTCCATCTGCCGGCCGATCTCCTGTACCGACGAGCCCAACTCCTCGGCGGCCGCAGCCACGGTGTTGACGTTGCTGGCCGCCTCCTCGGCTGCGGACGCGACCGCGCCGGATTGAGCCGATGTCTGCCCGGCCATGGCCGACAGCGCGCTCGCGGTGGTCTGCAGTTCCGTCGCGGAGGACGAGACCTGACCGATGATGCCGCCGACCGCCTTCTCGAATTTGTCGGCCATCTCGCGCATGCCGGCCTTGCGCTGCTCCTCGGCGGCGGCACGTGCCTGCGCGGTCTCGGCCTCGAGAGCGCAGGTGCGGATCAGGTTGTCCTTGAACACCTCCACGGCCGCCGCCATGGCGCCGATCTCGTCGTGCCGGTCACGGGCCGGCACCGTCACGCCGGTATCGCCGCCGGCGAGCCGGGACATGATCTCGGTCATCCGCTGGATCGGACGCGAAATCCGAAACAGGGAGAAGGCCGCCGCCGCGAGCGCCGCGATGACCGACAGGATGACGTTGCCCCAGGCGGCCGCGGACGCGGTCTTGGCCCGATCCACCGCCTCGTCGACCTCCCGGGTGGCGTTCCGTTCGTTCAGGGCGACCAGACGCGAGAGCGAGGCACGCGCATCGTCGTAGATCTTCAACGTGTCGGGTCCGCCGAGCTGCGCGAGCGCCTCGGCCTGCTTGCCGGAGGCGATCAGCCGCCGCATCGCGCCGTCGATCTGCTCATAGCGGCTCCATAGGGCGGCGAACGCGTCGTAAAGGCCCCGCTCCTCGGGCGTGGAGATCAGGCGCTCGTAGGTCTTGCGCCGCTCGGCGAGCTGCGTGAGCGTCGCCGCGAGTTGCGTCTCGCCGGCCCTGAGGCTGTCGGGATCCTTGGAGAGGGTTATCAGGCGGAATTGCTTGATCCGCACCTCCGAGGCCGCGACCTCGACTTCGTTGATCCGCGACACTGACGGAAGCCAGTTGTTCGCGACCTTCGTCATCGCATGCCGAATGTCGGTTAGCTCGATAATCGATAGACTACCCTGACCTGCAGCAATAACGGCGAACAATCCAAATATCGCTGCAAGCGTCGTCTTGAGTGAAACGGTGAGGCGCATGGCTTTGAACCGATACCGCGGTGATGGCGCCAGCTAGCAGACCGGGTGTGTCTTTGAAAAGTCGTTCGAAAATGTTTGATGGCAGTTTATGTTTCAAGTGGGCGTAAGTTTGTTTCGCATATTATAGAACAATCATGACATTGAGTTTGTATATTTGGCGGTTAGATCAAGGAAACAAATCAAGGAATTTATAGTTCGATCGAATAGTGATCACATCACGCAAAAATGAGCGTGGGTTTCTGCCGCAACCGGGGACGATTTTGTGAGGGTCGGGCGCGCATGCGCGTCGTCACCCGACCGCTGCCCCGTGCCGATGTAGTTCCGGGGTCCGGTGAACGCGTGGCCTCGATCGGGTTCGAATAGGTGTATTCGCGCCGTGTCACGTTGCGCCCCGGCGCTCGCTCCGGCATTCCTGCCCCTCTGGGGTGGAGGGATGTGCGATGCCGGCGAGTCGGGTCACGGTGGTCGATCACCCCCTGGTGCAACACAAGCTCACCTATCTGCGGGACAAGAACCGCTCGACCAAGGGGTTTCGCCAGCTGCTGAACGAGATCGGCATGCTGCTCGCCTACGAGGTGACCCGGGACCTGCCGCTGGAACCGGTTACCATCGAGACGCCGATCCAGCCGATGGAAGGCCGACAGATCCAGGGCAAGAAACTGGTCTTCGCACCGATCCTGCGGGCGGGCGTCGGTTTCCTCGACGGGATGCTGTCGCTGGTGCCCTCGGCCCGGGTCGCCCATGTCGGGCTGTACCGCGATCCCGAGACGCTCGAAGCGGTCGAGTATTATTTCAAGGCCCCGTCCGACCTCGCCGACCGGACCGTGCTGGTGCTCGACCCGATGCTCGCCACCGCGAATTCCGCCATCGCGGCGCTCGACCGGCTGAAGGCCCGGGGCGCCTCCGACCTGCGTTTCGTCTGCCTTTTGGCCGCCCCGGAGGGTCTGGCGAAGTTCCAGGCCGCGCATCCCGACGTCCCGATCTGGACGGCGGCGATCGACAGCCATCTGAACGACCACGGCTACATCGTACCGGGCCTGGGCGATGCGGGTGACCGGATGTACGGCACCCGCTGATCGAACAGCCCCCGGCTGGGCCAATTCTATCGATCAGTCCGCCGCTGTTTCGCACATTGGCTGGATGCACATTGTATTCATCTCGCCGAATGCTACAAAAATCGTCCGACCCCCGATGCGGCGCCAAAAGCCGCACGGCCCGGAGGAGGAATCAGCATGGCGATGGATCGCAGCGTGACGAGCCGGGCGGCGGCCCTGCTGGCAGCGGCCGGGTTGTTGGCCGCGGGTGAGTCCCGGGCGGCGGACCCGATCAAGATCGGGGTGATCGCGGAGGCGCAATCGGTGGTCGGGGCCTCGATCCCTCAGGCTGTCCAGCTCGCCGCCGACGAGATCAACGCGAAGGGCGGGGTCGACGGGCGCCAGATCCAGGTGGTCTCCTACGACGACAAGAGTTCGGCCTCCGACGCCGTCCGGGCGTTCCAGCGGGCGGTCTCCGAGGATAAGGCCCACGTCGTCATCGCCAGCTACATCTCCGAAGTCGTGCTGGCGCTGATGCCCTGGGCTGCCCGGCTCAAGACCCCGATGATCACCCCGGGTGCCGCCTCCAACGAAATCAGCCTCGCGGTCCACAAGGATTACGCCCGCAACAAGTACACCTTCCACGGCTATCTCACCTCGGCGGCTCTGGCCCAGTCGATCTGCGACTCGACCAAGGACATGCTCCTCGACCTGATGAAGGTGAAGACCGCCTCGATCATGAGCGAGGACGCGGCCTGGACCCGTCCGCTCGACGCGGCCTACGAGAAATGCCTGCCCGAGATCGGCGTGAAGGTGGTCGATCACATCCGGTTCTCGCCGGATACCGGCGACTTCACGCCGATCTACAACAAGATCGAGGCCGGCAAGCCGGACCTGATCGTCACCGGCATCTCGCATGTCGGGGTGCAGCCGACCGTGCAGTGGCGCAACCAGCAGGTGCCGCTGGCCATGACCGGCATGAACTCGCAGGCGACCTCCTCGACCTTCTGGGCCAACACCAACGGGGCGACCCAGGGCGTGATCTTCCAGAGCATCGCGGTGCCGGGCGCCGCGATCACCGACAAGTCGCTGGCCTTCAGCGAGGCCTTCAAGAAGCGCTTCGGCAGCGATCCGTCCTATGCCGGCTACATGGCCTACGATCAGGTCTACTACACGGCCGATGCGGTGAAGCGGGCGGGCTCCACCGAGGCCGACAAGCTCGTCGAAGCCCTGGAGAAGACCGACTGGGTCGGCACGGTGGGCCGGACGCAGTTCTACGGCAAGGACGACCCCTTTACGCACTCGATCAAGTACGGGCCGGGCTTCGTCACCGGGCTGATGGCGCAGTGGCAGGACGGCAAGCAGGTCGCGATCTGGCCGACGAGCCTGGCGCAAGGCAAGATCGTTCTGCCCCCGGCCGTGAAGGCGGCGGTGCGATAGGCCGGCCGCCTCGGCGCCGCGCTTGCCAAGCGCGCCCGTTGCCGCAAGTACAGCCGGACCGCGTCCCCAGGGGCGTGGCCCGGAACACGCACGCGTTGAGGACGCTTCGATGGCCAGCACCGCCCTGCCCGAGACCATGCGCCGGATCCACTTCACGGGACCGGGCGGGCCGGAGGTCCTCGCCGTCGAGACTGCGCCGCTGCCGAGCCCCGGACAGGGCCAGGTCCTGATCGAGGTGGTGGCCGCCGGCGTGAACCGCCCGGACGTCATGCAGCGCGCCGGCCTGTACCCGCCCCCGCCCGGCGCCACCGAGATCCCGGGCCTCGAAGTGGCCGGCCGCATCGCGGCTTTGGGGGAGGGGGTCCAGGGTCTCGCCATCGGCGAGGAGGTCTGCGCCCTGGTGATCAGCGGCGGCTACGCCGAGTTCGCAGTGGCCGAGGCCTCCCATTGCCTGCCCCGCCCCAAGGCGCTCTCGCTGGTCGATGCAGCCGGCCTGCCGGAAACCTTCTTCACGGTCTATTCGAACGTGGTCCAGCGCGGTCGTCTCGCGAAGGGCGAGAGCTTCCTGGTCCATGGCGGGTCGAGCGGCATCGGGGCGACGGCGATCCAGATCGCCAAGCATGTCGGCGCCCGGGTCTTCGCCACCGCGGGCTCGGCCGAGAAGTGCCGCTTCTGCGAGGATCTCGGCGCCGATGCGGCGATCGACTACAAGCAGGCCGACTTCGCCGAGGAGATCAAGCGTCTCACCGACGGCCGCGGCGTCGACGTCATCCTCGACATGATCGGCGCGAGCTACCTCGGCCGCAACATCAAATCACTGGCCCCGGACGGCCGACTGGTGATGATCGCCCTCATGGGCGGCTACAAGGTGGATGGGCTGAACATCACCCCGATCATGCGCAACCGGCTGACCTTCACGGGCTCGACCCTGCGGCCCCGCCCGAAAGCCGACAAGGCCGTGATCGCCGAGGGCCTGCGCAAGGATGTCTGGCCGGAGCTCGAGGCCGGCCGGATCCGCTCGGTGACCCATGCCACCTTCCCGCTGGAGCAGGCGCAGAAGGCCCACGAACTGATGGAATCGAGCGCCCACCTCGGCAAGATCCTCCTCACCACCGGCCGGTAACCGGCGCGCTCGACAGGAACCCGCTTCGGCGACGCCGCGTTGGCGGCCGGTA
This sequence comes from Methylobacterium sp. WL18, assembly GCF_008040015.1. Lineage (NCBI taxonomy): Bacteria > Pseudomonadati > Pseudomonadota > Alphaproteobacteria > Hyphomicrobiales > Methylobacteriaceae > Methylobacterium > Methylobacterium sp. WL18. Next base: position 17,191 of record NZ_VRVD01000011.1, read on the forward strand.
ACGAAATCGTGTCGCGTGCGTCGCGTCCGGGTGGGGAGGGTGTGAGAATGGTGGAGAAACTGAACCCGCAGGAGAGCCGGCAGGGCCAGCGCGGCAAGCCGGTTTTGTGGGTCCTGGTCGGCAGTCTCGTTCTGCTGGCGATCGCGACGGTCGGCCTGCTGACCTGGAACGGCGCCAACTCTCCGAAGGACTATGCCAGCCAGAGCCAGGATGCGTCGCGGCGCGAGGTAACCGGCTCGGTCAACGGTCAGTCCGGGAGCGCCGCACCGTCGAACAGCAGCGCGGTCCCGGGGGGCAACCCGTCCTACCCGCAGCCGGCTCAGCCGAACGCGAACGGCGGGACGGCGAAGTAAGTCTGGTGATTTGGGACGGCGCCCGGCGCCGTCCCATGAGCCGTTCGCTTCGACCCGGCGCTCAGCGCGTCGGGATCGGCGTCGGCCCGCGATAGTCGTAGAACCCGCGCTTGGCCTTGCGACCCAGCCAACCGGCCTCCACGTACTTCACCAGAAGCGGGCAGGGCCGGTACTTCGAATCAGCCAGGCCTTCATAGAGCACCTGCATCACGGACAGGCAGGTATCCAGCCCGATGAAGTCGGCCAGCTGCAACGGCCCCATCGGGTGGTTCGCCCCGAGCTTCATGGCGGTGTCGATCGACTCGACCGACCCCACGCCCTCGTAGAGCGTGTAGATCGCCTCGTTGATCATCGGCAGCAGGATGCGGTTGACGATGAAGGCCGGAAAATCCTCCGACATCGTCGAGATCTTGCCGAGCTTGGCGATGAACGCCTTGGCCGACTCGTAGGTGGAATCCTCCGTGGCGATGCCGCGGATCAGCTCAACGAGTTGCATCACCGGCACGGGATTCATGAAGTGGATGCCGATGAACCGCTCCGGCCGATCGGTCGCCGCGGCCAGCCGGGTGATCGAGATCGACGACGTATTGGTCGCCACGATCGCATCCGGGCGCAGGGACGCGCAGAGGGTCGAGAAGATCTCCCGCTTGGTCGCCTCGTTCTCCGTGGCCGCCTCGATCACGAGGTCGGCGGGGCCGAGGTCGGCGAAGCCGTGCGCCGGCTTGATGCGCGACCGGATCTCCCGGCTCTCAATCTCTTCGATCGTGCCCTTGGACACGAGCCGCGACAGACCCGCGTCGATCGACGACAGGCCGGTCTCGAGACGGTTCGGGTCGCGGTCGTTCAGCAGGACATCGAGGCCGGCGGCGGCGCAGACCTGCGCGATGCCGCTGCCCATCTGGCCCGCGCCGATGATGCCGACCCGCTTGATCTCCATGTCCATCTGTCGACCTGTGCCCCCATACGGCCGTTGCTGCGCGACTGCCCGAGGGGGTGGACTGCGCCAACGCCGCGGCCCGCGCGAAGACGGGCCGTCCCTGACTTCTAGACCATTCTTGTTCGCAGAAGGAACCCGCCCGCAGGCGCGTTGCGACAATGCTCGCCCGGTGAACCAGGCCGGGCGAGCACGACCGTTACTGACCCTTTGCCTTGCCGATCTCCGCCTGGAAGTCCGGCACAACCTGGAATAGGTCACCGACCAACCCGTAATCCGCCACCTGGAAGATCGGCGCGTCCTCGTCCTTGTTGATCGCGACGATGACCTTCGAGTCCTTCATGCCGGCGAGGTGCTGGATCGCCCCGGAGATGCCGACCGCTACGTAGAGATCCGGCGCCACGACCTTGCCGGTCTGGCCGACCTGCCAATCGTTCGGCGCGTAGCCGGCATCCACCGCCGCGCGCGAGGCGCCGACCGCGGCGCCCAGGGCATCGGCCAGGGGCTCGATCAGCGCGTGGAACTTCTCCGACGATCCGAGCGAGCGGCCGCCCGACACGATGATCCGCGCCGAGGCCAGCTCCGGCCGATCCGACTTGGCGATTTCCTCGCCCTTGAAGGCGGACCCACCGGACTCGGGCGCCGCCGCGGAGACGGCCTCGACGGGGGCTGCCGCGCTGCCCTGCTCCGACGCCTTGAACGCTGCTGTACGCACCGTGATCACCGTCTTGCCGGCGGGGATCTGCACGGTCTGGATGGCGTTGCCGGCGTAGATCGGACGCTCGAACGTGTCGGGCGAGATCACCTTGATGATGTCCGAGACCTGGGCGACATCGAGCAGGGCGGCCACCCGCGGCAGGATGTTCTTGCCCGTCGTCGAGGCCGACGCGATGATGATGTCGTAGGGCCCGGCGATCGACGCGATCAGCGCGCCGACCGGCTCGGCGAGGTCGTGGTCGTAGACGCCGTCCTCGGCGTTCAGCACCTTCTCGACGCCGTCGAGCTTGGCCGCCGCCTCGGCGACCGCCTTCGAGCCGGCGCCGAGCACGAGGGCGTGGACCGGCGCGCCGATATCCTTGGCGGCGGTCAGCGCTTTCAGGGTGCCGTCCTTGATCTGGCCGTTGCCGTGTTCGACGAAAAGGAGTGTCGTCATGTGCGTGTGAACCTCGGTTGCGGCTGGCCGCGCTCGACCGCCTCGACGGGAACGCGGCTCAGCTCGGAAAAAATCAGATCACGCCGGCTTCGACCTTGAGCTTCTGTACGAGTTCCGCGGCCGACCCGACCTTGACGCCGGCGGAGCGTCCCGGCGGCTCGGCGGTCTTGAGCACCTTGAGCCGCGGGGTCACGTCGACTCCGAGCGCTTCGGGGCTCAGCTCCTCGAGCGGCTTCTTCTTGGCCTTCATGATGTTCGGCAGCGAGGCGTAGCGCGGCTCGTTGAGGCGCAGATCGGTGGTGACGATCGCCGGGAGCTTGAGCGTTACGGTCTGCAAGCCGCCATCGACCTCCCGGGTCACGTCGAGGCTGCCTTCGGAAGCCTCGATCTTGTACGCGAAGGTGCCCTGCGGCCAGCCGAGCAATGCACCCAGCATCTGGCCGGTCTGGTTCGAATCGTCGTCGATCGCCTGCTTGCCCAGGATCACCAGCTGCGGCGTCTCCTTCTCGACCACGGCCTTCAGGAGCTTGGCCACCGCCAGCGGCTCGCAAGTGACGTCGGTCTTGACCAGGATGGCCCGGTCGGCGCCCATCGCGAGGGCGGTACGCAGCGTCTCCTGCGCCTGCTGCGGGCCGATCGACACGGCAACGATCTCGGTGACGGTGCCCTTTTCCTTCAGGCGGATCGCCTCTTCGACGGCGATCTCGTCGAAGGGGTTCATCGACATCTTGACGTTGGCGAGTTCGACCCCGGAGCCATCGGCTTTCACGCGGATCTTGACGTTGTAGTCCACCACCCTCTTGACGGGCACCAGCACCTTCATGGCGGTCTCGATCCTTCCCCGTGGATTCTTGTTGCCGGACCCGCCAGGCCTTCGAACGTTCGACGCGTGGGGACGGCGGGTCCGCGAAGCGGGCGGACCGTAACGGCCACATTTCCGCCTTGTCAACGCGGGGCGGGTAATGGTGCTGCCGGGCCGGACTGGTCTTCGACGCAGCGATGCCCCGTTCCGATTCGCCTCAGCGGTTGGCGCCCGGCACCCAGAGCACGTCGTCGGCCCCATCGGCGTTGGCGGTGCGGCTCGCCACGAACAGGAAGTCCGAGAGGCGATTGAGGTACTGGATCGCCTGGGGCGAGACGATCTCGTCGTCGCGGTCGGCTAGGCTCACCGCCAGGCGCTCGGCACGCCGGCACACGGTGCGCGCGAGGTGAAGCGCCGCCGAGGCCGGTGATCCGCCGGGGAGCACGAAGGATTTCAGCGGCGGGATCGACGCGTTGAGGGCGTCGATGTCGCGCTCCAGCCGCTCGACCTGGCTGGCGACGATGCGCAGCGGCTCGTAGGGCAGCGGCTCCGGGCTCGGCGGGGTCGCGAGGTCGGCGCCCAGATCGAACAGGTCGTTCTGGATCGCCCCGAGCATCCCGTCGAGGGCGCCTTCCGTGTGCAGGCGGACCATCCCGATGCAGGCATTGGTCTCGTCGACCGTGCCGTAGGTCTCGACCCGGAGGTCCGCCTTGGACCGGCGCTGCCCGTCCGCCAGGGCGGTCGTGCCCTTGTCGCCGGTGCGTGTGTAGATCCGGTTGAGCTTGACCACGGGACCTGCGCCTCACAACGGCTGGCGAAGCCCGGCGGGCTCGCGACCCGTAGGGCCTAGAGCCCTTCCGTCGGCCGCGCAATCGGCCCGGTGATCAGAACGTGTAGCCGATCTTGCCGCCGAAATTGGTCAGGCCCCGGTTGTTCGCACAGAGGCCGGCATTCGACATGTGCTCGACCGTTGCCATGACGCTCCAATGCTCGGTCAGGCGATAGCCGAGCGCCGCCGCCTCGCGGAACATCGGTGAGCAGCCCAACGTGTTGAAGCCGTAGGGCGTCAGCGCCTTCGGCCCGGTATAGCCGTTATGGGCGACGCCGCCGAAGAAGCCGTCGAGGAACACGCGCCGACCCAGGGTCTCGGGGAAGATATCGACGGTCCAGGTCGCGCCGAGATACGCGTAGCTGGTCCGGCCACCGGTGTTGTAACTGCCGCCCACCGTCGGACGCGGTACGAAGGCCTGCCAGAACGGGTCGGCGCTGACCTGCGGCTTGGCGAACAGGATCTCGCCGTTGACGTTCGCCTTGCTGAAGCCCGGGAGCTTGCCCTCGGCGCTACCCGGATCCTGCACTGCACCGCCGATGCGCACCTCCGATACGATGCTCAGCGGCTGGGCCGGCGCCGCGTAAGCCGCAGGCAGGGCGGGAACGTCCGCCGCGGAGGCTGGCAGGATCGCCGCACCGATGATCAGGCTGACGACGCAGGTGCGGAGGGCGGCAATCATGGGGCTCGGCCGGTTGGGCAAGTCGGTCTGTCTCTACCGAGCGTAGCACGCCCCCTCAGGACGCCGGCGCCCAATTCATCCCGGTCCCCCGCGAAAGGCGCGCGGTGCGGCGACATGGACACAGTGAGGCGGCGTTTCGAAATGTGGCTGTCGGATCCGGAAGCCGCGTTCAGGCCGAGCGCCACCAGACCACGCCCATAATGACCACGATCGCCACGAACTGCAGCAGCACGCGCAGGCGCATCAGTCTTTGCGAGACGCTGGCGCTGCCACCCCGCATCATGTTGGCGAGGCCGAACAGCAGGACCACGGCGACTGCCGCACAGGCTACGAAGACAAGCAGATTGGAGGACATGGCAAGCGAAATCCGAACCCGACGGGCGCCGGGATCCGGCGCGCCGCCGCTTGACGAGAAGCATCCGGCACGCACGGCCGACGAGGAGCCGGTCTGGCGCACCGATCATGAGGCGACCGCGACGGCCGGCTAACCCAGGGGAAGCCGGCCCTCGCAGTCAATTGCGCCGGAGCAGGCGCTCGAAATAATCGAGCTCCTCCCGCGGCCGGGTGGGATCGCCGAGCTTACGCCGCAGCTCTTCCATGATGCGGCGCGCACGCTGGACGGCCGATTCGTCGGCGGTCGGCACCCGGACCCGGCCGTCGCTCATGTCCCGGCCCTTGGTCGGACGACCGAGGGGGTCGTCGTCGCGGGCGCCGGCCTGGCCCTGCTGACCGGGCTGTTGGCCGCCTTCCTGCTGACCCTCGCCCTGGCCCTCGGCCATCTCCTGCATCTGCTGCGCCATGCCTTCGGCGCCCTTCTTCAGGCCTTCGAGCGCGCGGCCCTGGGCATCCACCGCCTCGTCGGCATCGCCCTGCTTCAGGGCGTTCTCGGCCTCGCGCATGGCGTCCTCGGCGTCGGACAGGCCCTGCTCGCCGCGCATGCCGTTCTCCTTCATGCGCTGCTCGAGTTCCTCCAGGCGCTGCCGCAGGGACTGCTGCCGATCGCCGACATTGCCTTGCTCGCCTTGGCCCCGCTCGCCCTGGCCCTTTTGCTTCTGACCCGGTTTGCCTTGTCCCTGCTGACCCTGCTGCCCCGGGCTCTGCTTCCCCTGGCCCTGTTGCGGCTGCCCGCGGTTGCCCTGCTGCTGTTGCTGCCCGCGATTCGACGGACGCTGCTGGCCGTTGCCGGGCTCCTGCCCGTCCTTGAAGGTCTCGTCACGCAGGCCCTGCTGCTCGCGCGCCATCGCGTCGAGGTCGCGCATCTGTTTCTGCATCTCGCGGCTGGCCTGATCGGATTTGCCGCCCTTCTCCGCGGTCTGAAGATTCTCCAGGATGTTGCGCAACTGCTCCATCAAGCGTTGCGCCTCGGCGGTGTCGCCACGCTTCATCGCCTCGGCCATGTCCTGGATCATCTTGTCGAGATCCTCGGGCGTGACCGTCTTCGATTGCTGGTTGCTCTGACCCTTCTCGCCCGGATCGCGCGGCTGGCGGCCCTGCTTCTCCGCCATCTGCGAGAGGAACTTGTCGAGGGCCTGCTTGAGATCCTGCGTGAGGCGCTTGATCTCGTCGTCGGGGGCGTTGCGCTCGATCGCCTCCTTCAGCCGATCCTGGGCTTGCCGCAGCTGCTTCTCGGCATCCGACAGGTCGCCGTCCTCGATCTTCAACGCCATCTCCCACAGGAGATCGGCGACCTCGATTAGGTCGGCATCGGACTTCGCCCGGCGCAGGCGCTGCGTTGCGGTCCGAAGGCCGAGGAAGACCGGCGGCTGCGGCGTGAACATGTCGGGGGCGACCAGGAGCGCGTCGAGGGCACCCTGCACCCACAGGCGGTCCGTATCCGGCGCCGTGACGAGGCGGCGGCGATCCTCGGCGAGTGCCCGGGCCAGCGGATCCCGGAATTGCCGCGCCGGGAGCGTGATCTCGGCGGACGCCGTACGCCCCTCCTGGCCGGCCTCATCCTTGACGACGATCTGATAACGTACCCGGGCGCCCGACCACGGGCTGTCGGTGAGATCGACCAGGGTTTTTGTGTCGGTCTCGCCGGAGGCATCGGCCGGCAACGCAAGGTTGATCCGTGGGACCGGCGCCAGCGAGCGGCCGGCCTTCAGGGGCTCGATCACACCCTCCGCGGAGCTGATCCCGTAATCGTCCTTGGCACGGTAGGTGAGATTGAAGGTGCCGCGACCGTTCACTTCAGGGCCGCCGACGGCCGTCACCTCGGGCGGCCGGTCCGGGATTGCGTCCACGGTCAGCGTCTGTCGGCCGGCGGGCGTGACGATGACAAGTTCAGCCCCGCCGACGATGCGATAGCGCTCCTCGCGCAGGTCCGGCCGTTCCTCCTGGCCGGGGATCGGCTTGAGCCCGGCATTCGGCGTCAGCGTGGTGTTCGCCGCGGCCTTCCCCTGACCGGCGATGCGTACGATCAACTGCGCGTTGACCGGCGCCCGCAGGTGCTGGTCGCTGCCATCCATCGCGATCAGGAGCGGCGGAAGGCGGGTGTAGAGCGGCGGATCGATCCAGCCGTCGACCCGGAAATTCGGCCCCGGAGCCACCGGCTCGTGCCAGTCGAACGCGGCTCCGACGCGCGCCCACCATTCGGGGCCGGCCACGAACAAACTGGCCACCGCGGCCACCACGATCCCGGCCCGCAGGGCATAGGGATCGCGTCGCGTCATGCCGGGGCGCGGCAATCCGACCCGTAGGGCCGCGACCGCCTGTGCGGCCCGGCGCTGATGGAGCGCCCAAAGGGTCCGGCTGCCAGGATCCGCGGCGCCGACCGCCAGCGTATCCTGCGCCGCCGAGGCTGGTCCATGACGCAGGGCTGGATCGCGCGCGGCCGCCTCCCGGTCGAGCCGAGCCAGGGCGACCCGGCGATCGGGCCGCGCGAGATGCGCCAGCGGCAGCAGCGCGACGACCAGCATGACGGCCAGAATGGCGAGCCCGATCTGCCGCCAGAGCGGGCCGAGGTCGAGCCACAGGCCGGCCCAGGACAGAGCGAGGAACAACAGGCCGACGCCGAGGCCGCGCCACAGCACCGGCCAAGCCTGCTCCCAAAGGGATGCCGCCCGGGCCTGGGCGACGAGCCGGTCGAGCCGCGCGGCAGCCGCCTGTCCCGTCCCGGTGCTGCTGTCGAAGCCGTCCCTGTCGTTCACGCCGACCGTTCCGCCTCAATCTCGAGGATTTGCTGTAAGTGCCCGAGGAGATCCGGGCTCCGACAACGCGAGGCTAGCATGGTGGGCCGCGCTGGTCGGCGGGTCAAATCGGCGCGACCGCCGGTCTGTCAGCCGATCAGTTGTGCGCCTGGATGAAGTTGCGCACCTGCGGGTAGATCTGCGTCTCCCAGCGCTTGCCGGCGAAGACGCCGTAATGGCCTACGCCGGCCTGCAGGTGGTGCGTCCGCATGTAGGGGGCGAGCCCGGTACAGAGATCGTGCGCCGCCATGGTCTGGCCGGGGGCGCAGATGTCGTCCCGCTCGCCTTCGACGGTCATCAGCGCGGTGCGCTTGATCGAGCCCAGGTCGATCGGCTCGCCCCGGTAGCTCAGCTCGTTCTTGGCGAGCGTGTAGTCCTGGAACACGGTCTTGACCGTCTCCAGGTAGAACTCGGCCGCGAGGTCGAGGACGGCGAAATATTCGTCGTAGAAGGTTTCGATCGCCTCGGCTTTGTCATCCTCGCCGTTGGCCATGTGCCAGAACAAGTCGTTGTGGCCCTGCACGTGCCGCTTGGCGTTCATCGACATGAACGCCGAGACCTGCACGAAGCCCGGATAAACCTTCCGGCCGGCGCCCTTGTGACGCGACGGGACCGTGGCGATCAGGTTCTTCTCGAACCATGCGATCGGTTTCGAGGTCGCGAGCTCGTTCACCCCGGTCGGGTTGATCCGGCAATCCACCGGGCCGGCCATCAGCGTCATGCTGCGCGGGGCGGCCGCATCCTTCGCCTGCGCCATCGCGGCGGCGGCGACCAGCGCCTGCACGGTCGGCTGGCAGACCGCCACCACGTGCGATCCCTCGCCCATGACTTGGAGGAACTGGATCAGGTGCGCGACATACTCGTCGAAGCCGAACCGGCCAGCCGAGAGGGGGATGTCCCGGGCGTTGTGCCAGTCGGTGATGTAGACGTCGTGATCGGGCAGCATCACGCGCACGGTGGCGCGCAGCAGCGTCGCGAAGTGGCCCGACAGCGGCGCGACCAGCAGCACCTTGGGCTGCTCGGTGTGGATGTCCTTCTTGAAGTGCAGCAGCGTGCCGAACGGCGTGACCGTGACCGCTTCCTCGCTGACCGGCACGCTCCGGTTGCCGACCGTGACCGAGTCGATCCCGTAGGCGGGCCGCGCGAAGGTCAGGCCCGTCCGCATCATCATGCGCGCGTTGGCCGACATCCAACGGGCGGGCTCGCTCCAGCGGATCCAGGGCGACCAGGCATCGTTCAACATCCGTCCCCAGGCCCGCGTCTGGGCGGCGAGGTCGGTCTGCAGGTCGAACGCGTCGTACATCATCGGGCGGGCACTCGCGGGCGCCCGGCCCGACACGCGGGCGATCGGGACGGCAAACTCGGGCGGATGCCGGGATGAGGAATGCATCAGCATGGCCGGAGAGCATCTGCCCGCTGCACGGAGGCTGCAACCGCCCAGAGGGTGCATTCCAACAGGAAAGCGGAGGCCGTGGCTTTGATGTACCAGCTCTAAACTGGACACCCACCGCGCGGCCCGGCACCCGACCTGAAAAGCACCGCGCGGCGGATCAGGTCAGGTGCCGGCCGGATCAGATCGTCTGGTTGTAGGCGCCGACTTCGGTATTCTCCCGCAAGACCGCGTCGACGGCTTTGAACATGGCGTGCAGGCGCTCTTCGGAAGCCGGGCTCTCGATCACCACGACCAGCTCCGGCTTGTTGGACGAGGCGCGCACGAGGCCCCCAGGTGCCGTCCTCGGTGGTGATGCGCACGCCGTTGACGGTGACGAGATCGACGATCTTCGAGCCGGCGATCGGTTCGCCCGCGTCCTTCATGGCGCGGAAGCGCGCGGTGACGGTCTCTACCACCCCGTACTTCACATCGTCGGCACAATGGGACGACATGGTCGGCGAGCCTCAGGTCTTCGGCAACGCCCGGTAAAGGTTGGCCATCGACGTCCCGGGGTTGCGGTCGAGCATCTCCAGCACCGCGATGGCGGTGAGCAGGCCGTCGTCGTAGCCGCGCCCGATCGGCTCGTTGAAGAAGAAGTGGCCGGACTCCTCGAAGCCCGCAAGCGCCCCGAGCTCGTTCACCCGCCGCTTGATGTAGCTGTGGCCGGTCTTCCAGTAATCGGTCTTGATGGCCTGGGCCTGCAGCTGCGGGTCGGTGTGGTAGAGACCGGTTGATTTCACGTCGACCACGAAGGTCGAGCCGGGATGGAGCTTGCCGAGGTCGCGCGCCAGCATCACGCCGATCTTGGCAGCTGCTCGAAGGCGAAGGTATTCGGAACCAGGCCCGCTTCAGGCTTGGGAAACATCGCTCGGCCCCGCTCGACCTCAGATCTGCGGCGGGCCGAACGAAGCTTCCGGTCCGGGGAAAGGTCCGTCCGCCCTACGAGGCGCGGCGGACGACCCGGACGGGCTCGGCCTCGGTCCGGCGATGCTCGCAGGCGACCTTGAGGTAGCGGTCGCCGCCGCCGGGCAAGCCGGCCTGGGCCGCCATGGTCTGGGCGTGCATCAGGCACTCCATCGGCGAGTGCGCCGGCGCGATGATGATGTCGAGGGCGGTGTCGCGGGAGCAATCCTGCGCCAGCAGGGTGCCCGCACAGATGAGGGCGACGGACAACAGTTCGGACATGACGGACCTCGGCTGCGTGGATCGAAGGGTCCGCGGGGTGCTCTGGCGTCCGAGCCGCCGCGTTGTCGTTGCCTGGGTGTTTCCTCGCCTATACCGCCCGATTCTAAGCACGCGGCGTGCCAGCCGTATCGAATGCTCTCGAAGGACTGGATCTCGCCGGGTTCAATCCCGGGCCGAAAGCCACTGGGTTTCGGGTTCGGCTGCCGGCAGTAGCGCCGCGACGTCGTCCAGATCCACCACGTAATGGTCGGTCAGCACGCGCCACATCTCGGCCGAGGATCTGACCTGCGGCCTCAGCCCATCCAGCGTGTGGGCGAGCAGCGTCGCATTCACGAGCTTCGGGCGTGCCAGCAGCGGATCAGCGTTCAGCATCGGTGTCGACCCCGTTTCGGTGCGTGCACACTCCGCCGGGTTTGGTTAACGCGTGGTTACGCGATCACCGCAAACCTTCACTTTGTCTTGAGCCGGACGAACTATGCCTTGGCCGACCGGTGATATCTGGATGGCGCCAGACCTTCCACGACCCCCGGCCCGACGACTCTTGATTTCGGCGATCCACCGGCGGCCGGTTTTTCGCGGAGCGTGCATGACAATCGAGACGCTAGCGCCTCGGGCCGCCTCGGATATCCGGTGCGCGTCGAAGGCCCTGTCGTCGCGCGCGTTCTGATTGCTCCGGTTCACAAGCCCGACCCCATCCCTTATCAGGCGGGGGAGATCGAGACGGTCCCGGCGGAATTTGGACGCGCCACCCTTTCGCGCGATCATCCGCGCTGCGGCGCGGCCTCGACCTACCCGTACCGCTCTCGGACCATGCCTTTGTCGTGATGCGCCTGCCGCCGATCGGTCTTTCCGACGGCGGCGGATGCTCCAGGCCGAATATGCGAGCGGAACACCATGGACGCCATACCCGAAGCGATCGGTGCGACGCAGGGGCCGGCCACCCGGTTCGTGCTCGCCTCCGGATCGCCGCGCCGCCTGGCGCTGCTGCAGCAGATCGGCATCGAGCCGGATTCGCTCTTACCCGCGGACATCGACGAGACGCCGCGCAAGGCCGAGCCGCCGCGCGAACTGGCCCGACGCCTCGCACGCACCAAGCTCGCCGCCGCGGAAGCCGCCCTGCACCATCAGGACCATAAGATCCCGACCTGGCTGCTCGCGGCCGACACGGTCGTGGCGGTCGGGCGACGCGTCCTGCCGAAGGCCGAGGGGCCGGACGAGGCCGCCGATTGCCTGCGCCTTCTGTCCGGGCGTCCGCACCGGGTCTTCACGGCGATCTGCCTGCTGTCGCCGAACGGCCGCCGGGAGCGGATCGTCGAGACCCGCGTGCGCTTCAAGCGCCTCTCTGGCCGCGACATCCAGGGCTATCTCGCCTCCGGCGAGTGGCGCGGCAAGGCGGGCGGCTACGCGATCCAGGGCCTGGCCGGTGCCTTCGTGGTGAAGCTCGTCGGCTCTTACAGCGCCGTGGTCGGCCTGCCGCTCTACGAGACGATGAGCTTGCTCGATGGCGAGGGGTATCCGGTCCGCGCAGCCTGGGGGAGCCTCGCATGAGCGCGTGGCCGACGAACCCGGAGCGCTGCCCGATCTGCCGGCGCTCCTCCACCGAGCCGTTCCGGCCGTTCTGCTCGCAGCGCTGCGCCGATGTCGATCTCGGCCGCTGGCTCAACGAGCGCTACACGATCCCGGTGGAACTCGATCCCGATGCTCCGCCGCCGGAGCCCGATGACGAGGGCTGAAATTTTCCGGCGCCCAGGTCACACCGATGTCACGGCAAGGCTGGACAGGCCTCGAACTCCTCACTATACCCCGCGGCGTCCGAGACGCACAGCGGCCCGGACGACGCCCAGGTAGCTCAGTTGGTAGAGCATGCGACTGAAAATCGCAGTGTCGGTGGTTCGATCCCGCCCCTGGGCACCATCATCCCGCTAGGCGTGGGATGGTGCCGAAGTAATCACTCTCTCGCTCCAAGTCCTTCGCCAACCTCGCAAGACGTCGGGCCGCCGGACGCGTTTGGCGCTAGGCTCAACGTCTCCGGTGAAGCTTCACGGCTCCTGGATCGTCGTGACGCGTGTCGGCATGCATTAGCCGCCCGAGTAAGCGCTCGGGACCATCGACAACGCCGGATCGTCCGCCTTCGCGCTCTCGGCGATCATGGTGGGTTGCGATTCGATCCCGCATGGAAGCCGCGCGGGCGGTCACCCACCGAAAATGTTTCGTGCATCGCACCGAAAATTATTTGGTATACCAGTGCGGTGGCATCTCCCGGCAAGCTTCGCTACGCTGCTTTCAACATGGCTCGAGCCGACCCGTAGACCGCCTCAGCCCGTACGCCAGCGGGCCGGTCGCGCGATAAGACGAAGCCGAATGGTGGGAGTGGAAGCATGCCGCGCAACATCCTGATCCTGGGCGCCTCATACGGCTCCCTGCTGGGCACCAAGCTCCTGATGGCCGGTCACAACGTGACCCTGGTGTGCCGCCGCAAGACCGCCGACCTGATCAACCAGGAGGGGACGGAGGTCCGCATCAAGCTGCGCGACGAACCGAACCACCGCGCGATCCACTCGCGCGACCTGCCGGGCACCCTGGATGCCGCGCCGCCGGAGGACATCGATCCGTCGCGCTACGACCTCGTCGGTCTCGCCATGCAGGAGCCGCAGTACAACAACCACACGATCCGGGTGCTGATGATCAAGATCGCCGCGGCCCGGCTGCCGTGCCTGTCGATCATGAACATGCCGCCGCTGCCGTATCTCAAGCGGATCCCGGCCCTGGCGGCGATGGACCTCGACAACGCCTTCACCAATGCCGGCGTCTGGGATCGCTTCGAGCCGGGCCTCGTGTCCCTCTGCTCGCCCGACCCGCAGGCGTTCCGTCCGCCGGACGAGGGTGCGAACGTGCTCCATGTCGGCCTTCCCACCAACTTCAAGGCCGCGACCTTCGCCGACGAGACCCACAACCGGCTGCTGCGCGAGTTGGAGGCGGATATCGACGCCGTCCGCCTCGACGGCCACGACGTGCCGGTGAAGCTCAAGGTGTTCGACTCGCTGTTCGTCCCGCTGGCGAAATGGTCGATGCTGCTCACCGGCAATTACCGGTGCATCACCCCGAAGGAGCCGCAATCGATCCGCGACGCCGTGCACGGCGACCTCGCCAAATCCCGCGCCATCTACGAGCACGTCGATTCCATCGCGCGCAAGCTCGGTGCGGACCCGCAGGACCAGGTGCCGTTCGAGAAATACGCCAAGGCCGCCGAGAGCCTGCTCAAGCCGTCCTCCGCGGCGCGAGCCGTGGCGAACGGCACGCCGTTCATCGAGCGTGTCGACCTGCTGGTGAAGCTGATCTCGCACCAGCTGGGCATGCCCGATGCCGAGATCGACCGCACCGTCCAGATCGTGGACCGGAAGCTCGACGAGCGGGTGATCGAGGGCTGACCGGACGCGGCGGCAGTACGATCACTGGATGGTTTGCCGGATACGGTTGTGGCTGGCCCCGCGCTTAGGTAGATCCGCTCGCTCTGACGGGTGCGGCGAGGGGCATGCATGGGCGACGACGTGGCCGCTCTCCTCCTGGCGCTGGCCACCGAGAACGCCGAGCTGCGGGCGCAGCTCGCCGCCGCCCAGGACATGCTGATGGAGACGGCGATCGATGCGGGCCATCTGCATGCCCGGATCGAGGCGGTCCAGGACGAGCGCGATGCCTGGCGGGCCGAGGCCGAACGGCTGGCGCGGCGGAGCACCGGAACCGGTTGACGGAGGCCGAGCATCGCGGGCCGCAGGGCCATCCGTCGACGACCCGCCGGACGGTGACCCTTCGTCTCTGATACGAAAGGAAGGCCCTTTTATCGCGGAGGAACACGCGGTGTGTTCAAGCGGTTACAAACACGCAAAAGTTGAGCTTATGCGGATTCTTGCTCATTGAAGTTGCGGCCTGTTCCACTAAACCAGGTTAAATTCCGGTTCGGAACCAGATCCTGCGATGCCGAAATTCAAGCCGCTCGAATGCCAGACTTGCGCGACACCTTTCCGGGCGGCGCTCGACACGCTCGACGTGACCGGCAGCTGGTCCTGGGATGGTGCGTCGAACCGCGTCCGCGCGGACATGTTCGTGGCACTCCTGTTCAATGTCGATCCCGAGGCGGCCGAATTGGGACTGCCGGCAGCGGCCTTTGCGGCCGGTATCCACCCGGAAGATCGGGACCGGGTGCTGGGACTCCTCCGTCGTCGCGTCCGCGACGGCGATCTCTACGTCATCGAATACCGGGTCCGTTCGGCGGACGGCGACACCCGGTGGGTGCTCGGCCGTGGCCGGTTCCTGGCCGATCATCGCGGAAGGCCTATCAGCGGCCGGGGGATCATCGTCGACATCACCGACGTGCGGAGCGGTGATCGTGCCACCGGGGCCCTCGGCGCGCATGATAACCATGAGGCGGAGACGCCATTGGAACGCGCGGCGGACTTCGCCATGGCGGCCCATCGCGCGATCTGCGAGTTGGAGGATCCGGCCCTGCGGGCGCGGGCCGACGCGCTCCTGCTCGATCTGGGCCGCAGGCTGGCCGAAAAGGAACGGCGTGCCCATCGTGCGCAGATGAACTGAGCCGCGCGGACGCGTCAGGCCGGGTCCGGATCGGTGATGTGCAGGTAGGTCGGGTCGAACTCCGCCGCCGCCCGCAACCCGTCCCAATCGTGAACCGTCAGGCGGCGGCTGCGCAGCGTGATCAATCCGGCGGCCTTCAGGTCGCGGATCGTGCGATTCACGTGGACCGGCGTGATCCCGAGGGCGTCCGCCAATTCCGGCTGCGTCATCGGCAGGTCGCACGTCAGATCGGGGGCGAGGCCCACGACGCCCAGACGTGTGATCAACTCGCAGAACAGGTGGGCCATGCGCGCGAAGGCCTCCCGTCGCCCGGTGTTGAGCATCCACTCGCGGACGAGCGCAGCGTCGATCAGTGTCGCCCGCCACAGCGCATCGCCGAGCCGCGGGAACGCGCGCAGCATAGCTCGAACCGCCTCGTGCTGGACGAAGCCGACCTTGCTCGGGCCGACGGTGGCGATGCTGATATCGAGGACCTTCAGGTGCAGGCTCTGCATGTCGGGGATGTCGCCCGCGACATGATAGGCCATCACCTGACGCTTGCCGCCCTGCGTGGACTTGTAGGTGCAGGCGATACCCTCGAGCAGGGCGAAGCAGCGCCCCGGCTGGTCACCCTCACGCACGATATCCTGATAGGCCTCGAACTGCACAACCTGCATGGGCAGGGCGTTCAGTGCGGCCCGCTCGTCATCCGTCAAGGTGAAGAGGGCGATGCTCTCGATGCGACGGATGAAGGGATGGCGATTGGTCTGGTCGAGAACTCCCGTCATCATACCCCCACCGGCTGGCGAGCGTATCCAGTCTCGCAGCCCTCAGCGCTCGCGTTCGAGGGCTGATCCGGGAACGGCATAGCAGCAGCCTATGGCCTCGACCATAGGCGGATGACGGGTGTTCACCGGTGGACCGCCCGCCAAGGCGTCGAAATACATCGGTCGGTCGAGGCCCCGCGCAAGCCGCGCGGCCGCATACAGTTCGTGTTGGTGTAGACGGTAAGGGTGAAGCCCGAGACATCGCACGGCTAAGGATTCAGGATGCTGAACAGCGGTAGCGCAAGCGGGAAGCATCTCAGCCAGACCAGTGAGTCTCCTTCCGCGGCATCGCCAAGCCAGCAATAGCACCTCGCTGCCGAGGTCGCGCACTTCCTCGACACGGTACGGGCCGCCTGATCGGTCACCCGGCGGGCGGGCAGGCCCGGCGCAATGGGCCGTGGGGGCTGGAAATCTCGCGCCTCTCCGCGCACACACGCGATGCGGCGCGGTCGCCGTGCAGCCTGACGGAACGGTCCGATGAACACGGCAGATCTCGCCCCGCATGCCCACCAGGTCCTGCGCGAGGCGACGCTGTCCGAATTGCCGAACCATTACCGCGGCAAGGTCCGGGACAATTACGACCTGCCGGATGGGCGGCGCATCCTGATCACCTCGGATCGGATCAGCGCCTTCGACCGGGCACTCGCCGCGATCCCGTTCAAGGGCCAGGTGCTGACCCAGACCGCGCGCTACTGGTTCGAACGCACGGCCGACCTCTGTCCGAACCACGTTCTGGCCTACCCGGACCCGAACGTCGTGGTCGGCCGCCGCCTGGAGATCCTGCCCGTGGAGGTGGTGGTGCGCGGCTATCTCGCGGGCACCACCTCGACCTCGGTGCTCACGCGCTACCGGGCCGGCGAGCGGGAGATGTACGGGCATCGCTTTCCGGACGGCATGCGGCCGAACGAGCGCCTGGAGAAGCCCATCATCACCCCCACCACCAAGGCGTTCGATGGGGGGCACGACGAGCCGCTGACGGAAGCCGAGATCCTGGAGCGCAACCTGCTCACCCCGGAGCAATGGCGAACCGTCTCCGAGGCCGCCCTGGCGCTGTTCGCCCGCGGCCAGGAACTGGCGGCCGAGCGCGGGCTGATCCTGGCCGACACGAAATACGAGTTCGGCACCGATCCGGACGGGCGCATCGTGCTCGCCGACGAGATCCACACCCCGGACAGCAGCCGCTACTGGTTCGCGCAGAGCTACCCCGAGCGCTTCGAAGCCGGGACCGCCCCAGAGAGCTTCGACAAGGATTTCGTGCGCAACTGGGTCGTGGCCCGATGCGACCCGTATAAGGACCCGATCCCCGAGATCCCGGCCGAGATCGTGCTGGAAACCGCTGCGGTCTACATCCGGGCCTACGAGACGATCACCGGCGCACGCTTCACGCTCCCCGACCCGGGCGAGGTGCCGCTCGACCGTGTCCGGCGCAATATCGGCGACTATCTGGCGGCCGAGCCGATCGTCCGAGCGCGGGACGGCGCCTGAGCGCCGCCCCCTCCGGTCTCGTCAGGCGGCCGCCTTGATCGGGGCCGGGGCGGGTGCATCCATGGCGCGCAGGTAGACGTCGAGCAGCGTCTCGTGCTCGTCGCGCTCGTCCTTGTCCTGCTTGCGGATCTTCAGGATCTCCTTGAGGATCTTGACGTCCAGGCCCTCGCCCTTGGCCTCGGCGAAGACCTCCTTCTTCGCCTCCATCAGGTCCTTGATTTCCTCCTCCAGCCGTTCCACGCGCTCGATGATCGAGCGGATACGGTCGCCCGCGACGCCCACGGTGTCGGTCATGTCGGTCATGCAAAGCCTCGTCGTATGACGGGCCGTACCCTCGCGGCAGAGGGTAAGCAGGGGGTTAAGGCCGGGGATTGCCGGCGCCGATCCGGCCCTCGATCCACCCGACGATCGCGTCCGCCACCTGATCGCTGTTCGTTTCCAGCATCATCATGTGGCCGTTGCCGTGAATCCCGTGCTCGGCCAGCGCCAGCCGGTCCGGCTTGGCGCCGGCTTGGGTGAGGAAGGCCGCCGTGCAATCGTCCATGGTCGCCCGGAACGAGGCCTCCGCGGTCACGATCACGGCCGGCACCTTGGCGAGGTTCGGCAGGGCTCGGGCGGGCTCGGCCTGCAGCCAGCAGCGGATCTTGTCCGGCCCGGCCGCGCGCTCGGCCTGGACAACGGTCAGGTCCGTCGGGCTGCTCACCGGTGGTTCGAAATGCAGCGGCACGCGGGTGATGCCGTAGGGACGGGCCCGGGCGTCCCCGACCCGCTCGTACCAGTCGGTGCCGCCCTTGAACCGGACATCGAAGAAGGTCGGCCCGTTCGGCTCGACGGCCACATGCGCCTTGACGAGGTCGGGGCGCTGATCCGAGACCGCCCAGCCGAACACGCCGGCCTGCGAATGGGTCAGCACGATCGCCGGCCCGATCTTTTCCAGGAGCGCGATCAGCGCCGGATCGACCAGCTCCTCGCTCTTCAGGGCAGTCGCGATGTAGGGCACCTGCGAGCGGTAGAACTGGTCGAAGGCGGCGTTGCCACGCAGGCCCGGCCCACCCGGCCATTGGGTATGCAGCTTCGCCTGCGGGTAGAGTTCCGAGCGTTCCTGGCCGGTGAACACGGTCTCCAGGTCCTCGGCGGGCAGACGCGCGTAGGGGCCGTACGTTTCCGCATCGCCGCCCGACCGGCCGCGCCCGACCTGATCGATCACGTAGACCGCGAAACCCTTGGCGGCGAAACGGTCGGCCCAGCCGGGTCGTCCATCGGGCGTGCCGAGGAAGTTGGTCCCGGTCTGCGCCGTGCCGTGAACCATCACCACCGGATAGGGCTGCGTGACCCGCTCCGGCGCGCGATACGCGACGAACATCTGCCCGTGGGCGGTGGTCCGGTTGTTCGCGATCTCGTAGCGGCCGCCGACGAAGAAGTAGCCGGCGGGTCGGGTCGGCTTGAACGGCCCGGCTTCCTCGGACCAGGCGCCGTGCGCGGCCCCGAGACAGAGCAGCGCCAGGGCGCCCGCAGTGACGATCTTGAGCATCGTGTCCTCCCGCCATCGTCTCGCTCGACCGGCGGGAGGCCGGCCGTCAAACGTATGGGCCAGCCGCCTCATCCGGGCAGCCGGCCCACCGGTTTCAGGCGTGGGCGAAGCGGCGCTTCTTGCCGAGCGCCTCTTCCACGGTGCCGGCACCGTCGAGATAGCCGTGCACCTTCGGGTTCGGCATGATCAGCGAACCGACGAACGCCACCGCCATCAGCACGGTGACGTACCAGAAGAACGTACTCTCCATGCCGGCATCCTTGAACCACAGGGCGACGAACTCGGCGGTGCCGCCGAATAGGGCGTTGGCCAGCGCGTAGGAGAGGCCGACGCCCAGGGCGCGCACGTTGGTGGGGAACAGCTCGGCTTTCACGATGCCGCTGATGCCGGTGTAGAATGACACCACCGACAGGCCGAGGGTGATCAGGGCGAAGGCGAGGTAGGGGTCCTTGTTGGTCCCGAGCGCCGTCATCAGCGGCACCACCATCAGCGTGCCGAGGCCGCTGTAGAGCAGCATGTTCGCCTTGCGGCCGATCTTGTCGGACAGCGCGCCGAACAGCGGCTGGATCGCCATGTAGACGAACAGCACGCAGGTCATGACCTGCGACGCCGAGGTCTTGGGCATGCCGGCGGTGTTGACCAGGTACTTCTGCATGTAAGTGGTGAACGTGTAGAAGCTCAACGAACCGCCGGCCGTGTAGGCCAGGACGACGCAAAACGCCCGCCAGTGCTTGAACAGCTCGGCGAAGGTGCCCGCTGTCTCCTTGTCGCCGGCTTCCTTGGTCTCGGCGAGCGAGCGGCGGAGATAGAGCGCCACCACGGCCAACCCGGCGCCGATGAAGAACGGGATGCGCCAGCCCCAGGCGGTCAGCTCCGGGGCGGTCATCACCGTCTGGAGCAGCACCAGGACCAGCGAGGCGAGCAACTGGCCGCCGATCAGCGTGACGTACTGGAACGAGGCGAAGAACCCGCGCTGCCCCTTGATCGCCACCTCGCTCATGTAGGTCGCCGAGGTGCCGTACTCGCCGCCCACCGACAGGCCCTGGAGCATGCGCGCGAGCAGCAGAAGGACGGGGGCCAGCGTGCCGACATGCTCATAGGTCGGCAGGATGCCGATCAGCAGCGAGCCGAAGCACATCATCAGCACCGAAACGACCATCGAGGTCCGGCGTCCGACCCGGTCGGCGATGCGCCCGAACAGCCAGCCGCCAACGGGGCGCATGAAGAAGCCGACCGCGAAGATGCCTGCGGTCTGGAGGAGTTGGCTGGTCGAATCGCCCTTGGGGAAGAAGGCCGGCGCGAAGTAGAGCGCGAAGAACGCGTAGCAATAGAAGTCGTACCACTCGACGAGATTACCGGAGGACGAGCCGACGATCGCCCAGATCCGTCGCTTGCGGTCGGCCGCGTCGTCGGCGGCACTCGGTGCGATACCGATCGTATCGTCCCTCAGGGCGGACATGGCGTCTCCGTCTTGTGGTTCATCGGCCGGTAACAGCCGGCCTATTCTTCGATGGCGGCGACGTTACAGGCGACGACCGTGATCGCAAGTCCGTGATCGGACTTTGGCTGGGACAGCAGCTGACTGTGTCATTTGTCGTCGGCCCCGTCCGCCGCCGTGTACGGAACGGTTTCGCGCGGCACCCCGTTGCGGCCCGGCACGGGTGCCGAAGGCGCCACAACCACAACGGGACGACAGGCCATGACGCGGATCTTCAGGGACACGGTGGCGGCCGCCATCCTCATCGCCGGCGCGGCGACGGCGTTTGCGCAGGGAGGCCCCGGCGGTGGTGGCGGCC